>NZ_JAUOPW010000070.1:0-611 GCF_030547795.1 Colwellia sp. 5_MG-2023
TCAGCATCCATTAACGTAGATGACGCAGCTTGCGTATTCTCTTTCATGTTAGTTACGTTCGTCATGGTATGCTCAAGACGATTCATTGATGCACCTAACGCTGAGCGTGCACTGCCAATACCTGAAATCAAGGTATCTACAAGCGCCAAATGCGCTTGTGCTTCTGTTACATCAGTGAACGTACCAGTTGTACCACCAGCGGCAATATCTACAAGAGCCTCACCAACTGAACCTGCAGTCGCAGCATCTAAAGATGCAGAGATATTCACTGTTAATGTTTCAGCAGTGCTTGAGCCAACCTGAAATTTCACATCACCAGCTTCAAATTTGCCACCAGCTAATAACGCTGTCCCACCAAAATTAGTATTATTCATTATACTATTAAGCTCAGCGGTCAAGGCAACATACTCCGCACTTTGTGCAGCCCATTCAGTAGTGCCATTCGCGTCACTAGCACCTTGTGTTGCAAGCTCCTTCATACGGTATGCAATGTTAGTCATTTCATCAAACGCACCTTCCGCTGTTTGCATCATTGACATCGCATTATTACCATTATAAATACCAGCTTCTTGACCTTTTACTTGCGCATTTAAACGTGAAGCAATTTGTAA
>NZ_JAUOPW010000071.1:0-574 GCF_030547795.1 Colwellia sp. 5_MG-2023
TTATTAGGCCACCCATAATAACGTGGATGAAATTCAATCCATAAACTAAGCTTAATTTACCTTGATTAAGTTTGGTGATTATTATGCCTAAGCCACGCTCACAACAAATTAGTTTATCCGATACCCCGTATTACCATATTTGCAGCCGCACGGTACGAAAGGCTTTTTTATGTGGGGTAGATAAAGAAACCGGTGTTAGTTACGAGCATAGGCGAACATGGATTGAGAAACGCATATTTCAATTAGCAAAAGTTTTTGCCATCGACATTTGCGCACATGCCGTGATGCATAATCATTTACATCTCGTATTACATGTAGATAGTGAACAAGCTAAAAGCTGGACAACAGCAGAAGTACTACAACGCTGGCATCAGTTATTTAAAGGCACTTTACTAACTCAACAATATCAAATGAAACAACCGCTTGATAAATATCAACTGGCTATGGTTAAAAGCACAGCAGATATATATAGAAACCGCCTTATCGATATTAGTTGGTTTATGCGCTCGCTTAATGAGCCCATTGCTCGAAAAGCAAATCAAGAAGATAAATGTACAGGTCATTTTTGGGAAGG
>NZ_JAUOPW010000072.1:0-571 GCF_030547795.1 Colwellia sp. 5_MG-2023
GTTGTGCTGTTCGCTGTACTCAATACCGAAATACCTGAGTTCATTAACAATTGCTGCTTAGTCATGTTAGACGTTTCAGCTGCAAAATCTGCATCCATTAACGTAGATGACGCTGCTTGTGTATTTTCTTTCATGTTAGTTACGTTCGTCATGGTATGCTCAAGGCGATTCATTGATGCACCTAGTGATGAACGAGCCGTACCGATATTTTCAATTATTGTGTCTATTTTACCTAATTCAGTTTGCGCTGTAGTTACGTTAGTAAAAGCTGCTGCTGCCGCAACGTTTGTCGTTACTGTAGCTAATGTAGTAGAAATATCTACATCAAGTTTTTCAGCTGTTGATGAACCTACTTGAAAAGTAAGTGAGCCCGCACCAAACTTACCAGCAGCACTTAATAATTCAGTGCCACCAAATGAGGTATTTGACATTATACTGGTTAACTCACTTTGCAAAGCTGTATATTCAGCACTTTGCGCAGCCCATTCAGTAGTGCCATTCGCGTCACTAGCACCTTGTGTTGCAAGCTCTTTCATACGGTATGCAATGTTAGTCATCTCATCAAACGCGC
>NZ_JAUOPW010000073.1:0-555 GCF_030547795.1 Colwellia sp. 5_MG-2023
ACAGGGAAAAATTTTGACCACAGGCGAGGTTGGGTAGAGGATAAATTACTTAGCCTAACGCAGGTGTTTGCCATTGATGTTTGCGCTTACGCTATTATGAGTAACCATACGCATACGGTATTATTTATCGATGAAGAAACGGCAAAAGGATGGTCAACCAAAGCAGTACTTGAGCGTTGGCATCAGTTATTTAAAGGCACATTATTAACACAGCAATATTGTCGAGGAGAAGAAATTCCTGACTACCTGATGACTTCTTTGCTTGAAACGGTTGAAGTATATCGCCATCGCTTAATGGACATCAGCTGGTTTATGCGTCTACTCAACCAAAGCATCGCGACACAAGCGAATCAAGAAGACAATTGCACTGGTCATTTCTGGGAAGGGCGTTTTAAATCTCAAGCCTTATTAGACGAAGCGGCCCTTGCTGCGTGTATGGCATATGTTGATTTAAACCCAGTAAGAGCGAATATAGCGAAAACCCCAGAAAGCTCAGGATATACCAGCGTAAAGCAACGAGCTATATCAGCCAAAAAGGCTAAACAGCCCAAAACG
>NZ_JAUOPW010000074.1:0-533 GCF_030547795.1 Colwellia sp. 5_MG-2023
TTCATGTTAGTTACGTTCGTCATGGTATGCTCAAGACGATTCATTGATGCACCTAACGCTGAGCGTGCACTGCCAATTCCTGCAATTAAAGTATCAACTAGTGCTAAATGAGCTTGCGCTTCACCCACATTTTCAAATGTACCTGCAGTACCACCTGATGCTTCAATACCATCAATCGCTGCATCTACTGAACCAGCCGATCCATCAAATGCAGCAGTTATATCAACGTCTAATGTTTCAGCGGTGCTTGAGCCTACTTGAAATTTAACTGCAGCATCAAATTTACCACCATCAAGTAACTTAGTTCCACCAAAAGACGTATTATCCACAATACTATTAAGCTCAGCAGTTAAAGCAGCATATTCAGCACTTTGCGCAGCCCATTCAGTAGTACCATTCGCGTCACTAGCACCTTGTGTTGCAAGCTCTTTCATACGGTATGCAATGTTAGTCATCTCATCAAACGCACCTTCCGCTGTTTGCATCATAGACATCGCATTATTACCGTTATAAATACCAGCTTCTTGACCTTT
>NZ_JAUOPW010000075.1:0-516 GCF_030547795.1 Colwellia sp. 5_MG-2023
TGTCACTAAGGTTATCAGTATCTTTGTTAGACTCGCTGTCAGTGACCTCATGGTTGGTGTGACTAACTAAACTATCAACCAAGTTATCAACATCATCAGCAATCGTGCCACTGTCTAAATCAACCGACTCACCAAGCGCTGTTGCGTTTTGCTCATCGATTGTATTTACCGGACTACTTTTGCTTGCACTGCTGCCTTTTATTACATCGTCAGACATTATTCATCATTCTCTTTCACATCATTGACCGGCAAATCATCTTTTACTGAGTATGCTTTAAGGCGCTTATCATCTTGTACTGATTCTTGGTACGCTTCAAACGATGGGGGTAACGCTAATGCATCATTCCATTTTGGCAGAATAGGTAAGTTGTCATCATCCATCAATGACAAGCCTTCTTCTTGCTTACGTAGTTGGTCAGCGCGAATAAAGTTATACTTATCTTTCGCCATATTATGCATCATCGTTGAATCAGTAATAATTTGTGGCTTAAGAAATACCATCAAGTTACGCTTACG
>NZ_JAUOPW010000076.1:0-509 GCF_030547795.1 Colwellia sp. 5_MG-2023
AAAATTTGGAGCGGCTAACGAGACTCGAACTCGTGACATTCACGTTGGCAACGTGATGCTCTACCAGCTGAGCTACAGCCGCTTCATTTTGTTTCGCATTCATTTCCTTAAAAATGAGCGCGCATTCTAGCGTATATAATTTTATTTGCCAAGTATAAAATACACTTTTTTTTACTTTTTTTTACACTCAACTTTCGTTGATGAAATGGTACCCGGAGCCGGACTTGAACCGGCACGCTTTTCGGCGAGGGATTTTAAATCCCTTGTGTCTACCAATTCCACCACCCGGGCACAATGGAGGCGGGTCCCGGAGTCGAACCGAGGTCCACGGATTTGCAATCCGCTGCATAGCCATTCTGCCAACCCGCCATTTTATCAACGCGAATTGAGGTGTAATCCTTTGGAGCTTAACTTTTATAAAGTTAAAGTTGGAGCGGCTAACGAGACTCGAACTCGTGACATTCACGTTGGCAACGTGATGCTCTACCAGCTGAGCTACAGCCGCTTCA
>NZ_JAUOPW010000077.1:0-503 GCF_030547795.1 Colwellia sp. 5_MG-2023
TGGTTAGCACAAAGTGCTGAGTTTTCAGCACTATCAGCAGAATTGACTAGTATTATGGAAAATACGTCTTTTGGTGGAACTGACTTATTAGATACTGCTGATAAGTTTGGTGCAGTTGCTGGCGTGCAATTTCAAGTTGGGTCAAGTGCAGCGGAAACACTTACCGTAAATATTTCAACTGATTTAGCGGCAGTTAAGGCAGCAATGACAGCTTCATCAGGTAGAGCTGCAACAGGTACATCAACAACTGCTGGTACCTTCTCTAATGTTGCCGATGCTCAGGCACAACTTGGTTTAGTTGATACTGTTATCAGTTCTATTGGCTCGGCTCGTTCATCACTAGGTGCATCAATGAATCGTCTTGAGCATACCATGACGAACGTAACTAACATGAAAGAAAATACACAAGCAGCGTCATCTACGTTGATGGATGCTGACTTTGCAGCTGAAACGTCTAACATGACTAAGCAGCAGTTGTTAATGAACTCAGGTATTTCAGTATT
>NZ_JAUOPW010000008.1:0-118484 GCF_030547795.1 Colwellia sp. 5_MG-2023
TCAATACTTAAAGGTGAGTCTACAGGTATTGAATTTATTGACTCTACAAGCATAAAAGTATGCCATAACTTAAGAATTCCTAGACATAAAACATTTGACGGTATAGCCGAACGGGGCAAAGGAACAATGGGTTGGTTTTATGGGTTCAAACTACATTTAGTCACTAACTTTAGAGGTGAAATAGTTGAGGCTAAATTAACTACTGGCAATGTTCACGACACAAAGCCCGTATTAGCCTTAGCTAAAAACTTAAAAGGGAAGTTATATGCAGATAAAGGCTATATAAGCAAAAAATTAACAGTTGGTTTGAAGGAAAAAGGAGTTGATTTGATAACAACCGTGCGCCGTAATATGAAAGCCAAAGCTATGTCGTTATGGGATAGAGCAATGTTATCTAGACGGTTTATTATTGAAACGATAAATGATCAATTGAAGAATATATCTCAAATAGAGCATTCGCGTCATCGTAGCCCTAATAGTTTTATGTTGAATTTACTGGCAGGTTTAGTGGCTTATTGCCTTAAGAAAATAAGCCAACCCTTAATATTAGTGACGTAGAGAAGAATGCTATGGTTAGGGCTTAACCCGATCTGAGGTTAACTAAAGAGTGACTTTACTTATTCAACAAGAATTCAATATACCAAGGCATTGCTTTATCAATGCCTTGTTGAATTTTAAATTCAGGCTCAAAACCTATCATTGATTTTGCTTTTGAAATATCAGCCTGCGAATGACGCACATCACCCGCCCTAAAATCACGATATACTGGTGACTTTAGATATTTGACTCCATTAGTTTGTAACGCACTCTTTAAACTGTCAAATAAGGTGTTTAACGTGGTTCTATCACCTAAAGCAACGTTATAAACTTGGTTTTTGCCACTGTCAGGTGCTGTTGCCGCTAAAATATTTGCCTGTACTGCATTTTCGATAAAACAAAAATCTCGGCTTGTTTCACCATCGCCGTTAACTTGAACGTCTTGATTTTCAATCATAGCAGCAGTCCATTTAGGAATAACAGCTGCGTAAGCTCCATCCGGATCTTGTCGTTTCCCAAAAACATTAAAGTAACGTAACCCCGTAGCATTGAGTCCGTAAGTTTTGTTAAAAACATCCGCATAGAGTTCATTTACATACTTAGTAACAGCATAAGGTGATAATGGTTTACCAATATTTTCTTCTATTTTGGGTAATGCAGGATGATCACCATAAGTTGAACTAGAAGCTGCATAAACAAAGCTACTCACCATAGCTTCCTTAGCTGCAACTAACATATTTAAAAAGCCTGTAATATTAGCTGAGTTAGTTAAAATAGGGTCAGCAATAGAACGTGGTACAGATCCTAATGCGGCTTGGTGAAGAATATAATCAACTTTTTTATCAATGATACCAACAGCTTTTTTACAATCATCAAGACTACGTATATCACCTTCAATAAAGGTAAAGTTTTGCCATTGCTCAGCAGAAACTTGTCCTTTAACTTCGTCTAAATTATGTTGATGCCCTGTAGCAAAATTATCTAACCCTACTACCTTCTGATTTAATAGTAATAAAGTTTCTAATAAGTTAGAGCCGATAAAGCCTGCACAACCAGTGACTAACCATGTTTTAGGTGCAGATGTTAATTGTATTTTTATTTCTTGATAACGAGTCATAAAGTAAACCTGAAATTAATAAAGTTGATTGTTAAATTTCGCATTAAACACATACGAAATGACGAAAATAAGATGGTAAAGACGTGATTATTATTCAGTAAGTTTAATGTACAACACCTTTATTCTGCACTTGATTCAGGATCTTATTATTCATATTATTCATCTTTAAATGTTTCGAATTAACTACCTTATAAAGAAGGAACGAAACATCTAAAGAATGAAAATTTATCTAGTTTATAAACGAATATCGGCTAATTGAGGATCAAGCATATATTTCAAATCATAAATAACATGATCTGTTTTCATTAAACCTTTAATATTATCATTTGATAATGCTTTAAATTCATTATGAGCGACAGCGAAAATAACAGCATCATAATGAGATACTTTAGGCTTATCTATTAGCTCTACGCCGTATTCCTCTTTTGCTTCACTTGGGTTAACCCAAGGATCATAAACATCAACATTAGTATCGTATTCTGCAAGTTCAGATAAAATATCAACAATTTTAGTATTACGAACGTCCGGACAATTCTCTTTAAACGTTAAGCCCATAACTAACACATTGGCACCATTAACACCAATATTACGTTTAATCATTGTTTTAACTAATTGTGAAACGACATAAGCGCCCATACCATCGTTAATACGACGACCTGCCAGAATAACTTCTGGATTGTATCCTATCGATTGCGCTTTATGTGTTAAATAATAAGGATCAACACCAATACAATGCCCACCAACTAAACCAGGACGGAAAGGTAAAAAATTCCATTTCGTTCCTGCAGCTTTTAATACTTCTTCAGTGTCGATATTCAGTTTATTAAAAATAACCGCAAGTTCATTTATTAACGCTATATTTAAATCACGTTGAGTGTTTTCAATAACTTTTGCTGCTTCTGCAACTTGAATACTTGATGCTTTATATGTGCCTGCAGTAATAATTGAGCCATATAACTGATCGATAAACTCAGCAATTTCATTTGTTGAGCCAGAGGTCACTTTTAAAATATTTGTTACTCTGTGTTCTTTATCACCTGGGTTAATACGCTCAGGTGAATAGCCTGCAAAAAAGTCTTTATTAAACACTAACCCTGAATTCTTTTCTATTTGTGGAATACAAACATCTTCAGTAGCGCCGGGATAAACTGTTGACTCATATATAACAACATCTCCTTTCTTGATAACAGTCGCAAGCATTTGACTTGCCTTAACAAGCGGTGTTAAATCAGGCTGTTTATGTTCATCAATCGGTGTTGGTACTGTAACAATATAAACATTACTCGATTTTAATGCTTCTACATCACAAGAGTATGAAATAAAAGCTGAGTCAGCTAATTCATCTGTTGATACTTCTAAAGTGAAGTCGTGACCTTGCTTTAATTCTTCTACACGCTTGGTGTTAATATCAAAGCCTAGAGTTGGGTATTTTTTCCCAAACTCTACAGCTAAGGGTAAGCCGACATAGCCCAAACCAATAATTGCTATTTTTACTTCACTTAATGTAATTGACATTGAATTATTCCATTTAAAATTGTATTAAATTCCACTAACTAGCAACTATAAAGGGTTGCTAGTGCTGAAACTATGCCCAATGATGCTTAATAAACTTATTTCACATTTCATTACGCGTAATAATAACAAAAGTTTAACAGTATATTTATAGTCAAACAACTTCAAACTCATGCATGTTACTGCTTAAACTCCACATGATTGAAATATTGTTAACAAGTAGTAAGCGATTCCCCTTTAAATAGTTTATTCTGTATTCTAGGAAAGATTTCGCTACACAACACCGATTAAGAAGTGCTTTGTTCGCAGTACAAACTTGCCTTTAAACTAAAGCACAGGTATAAAAGCACATTGTACACTTTTTTTGCCGTTTATATTTTTTAGGCAGCGTGTACATTTACGCAAGTATCTCTACTTAATATAATAATGAAAATTAGGACAATTTTATGTCATCAAAACCAGCAAAAGATTTTTTTGGTCAGCCTAGTGGCCTTAAAACGCTTTTTTTTACAGAAATGTGGGAGCGTATGAGTTATTACGGCATGCGCATGCTACTTGTTTTATTTATGACGGCAACGTTACAAGAGGGTGGTCTAAGCTTAACCGTTGCTTCTGCAGCCGCAATTTATGGGTTATATACAGGTTGTGTATATTTTATGGGGCTTCCTGGTGGCTGGCTTGCTGATAGGTTAATGGGCGGACAAAAAGCCGTATGGTATGGCGGCATTATTATTATGATCGGCCACATTATTTTAGCTATTCCTAACGATTATTCATTCTTTATTGGTTTGATTTTTGTTGTATTGGGAACCGGACTATTAAAGCCGAATATTGGCGCTATGGTTGGTCAGCTATATTCTGACAAAGATGTTCGTCGTGATGGTGGCTACGCTATCTACTACATGGGCATTAACATAGGATCAATTATAGGCTACGGTGTTTGTGGCTATTTAATGGAAAATCAAGGTTGGCACTGGGCATTTGGTGCTGCAGCTGTTGGTATGGCTATAGGCTTAATTCAATACAAAATTACCACACCTAACCTTAATGGTGTTGGCGCAAGTCCAGTGTATCCTTTATCAAAAAAAGCACAGAAATTAAGCTGGACAATTATCGCCATATTCTTAGCTAGCTTGGCTGCATTAACTTATGCAGTATTTCAAGGTATTGTTACTATTGTACCGGTAACTATTGCACAATATGTTGCGGTTGCCTTTTCTGCTATTTTCGTTATTTACTATGCTACTATTTATTTCGGGGGCTCTTTAACTGTTGCGGAGAAGAAAAAACTCATAGCGCTACTTATTATTTGTGTCGCTTCAGCTTGTTTTTGGTCTGGTTTTGAGCAAGCAGGCTCTTCAATGAACTTGTTTACACGTGATTATACTGATCGTATTGTTGGTTCATTTGAAATACCAACAGGATGGTTTCAATCGTTAAACTCTATCTTTATCGTATTATTATCTCCTTTCTTCGCTGCCTTATGGATTAATTTAGGAAAAAGGCTTGTAAGCCCTTCTTACGGCATAAAATGTGCTGTAGGTTTAATTATTATGGGTAGTGGCTTTATTGTTATGTTTTTTGCAGCACAATATGCAGCGTCAGGAATGAAAATTGCGCCTTATTGGTTAGTTGCCACTTATTTCTTACATACTGTTGGTGAACTATGTTTAAGCCCTGTAGCTTTGAGCGCGGTAAGTAAATTATCACCAAAACGCTTTGCAGGACAAATGATGGGTATTTTTGTGTTAACTTACTCTATCGGAAATATTATTTCAGGTTTATTAGCGGGTAATTACGATCCAAATAATGTATCTCAAATACCTGCGTTATACATACAGATTAGCTTGTTTACTATTAGTATTGGTTTGATTGTTTTATTAATAGGTTTTAAATCTAGATTCTGGGAAAATGCATCAGATGAAAATGAAGTAAAACACAACGCTAATGTAGCAAGTAATAATGCTTAATTAACTTTTATTTAGCATTCAGTGGGTGTTTAAATACACCCACTTTTATTTTCAATTAAGAAATATAAGATGACTAAATCTTTATTAATCTCCCCCTCAAATGACACTAGAAACTCGATTCGAAAAATAATACGCGATAGAAGAAAAGAACTGACTAGTTCATTTCAAGAAAGTGCCGCACTAGCTTTATTATCAACACTCAAAAATAGTGTTTTTGTAAAAGAGTCTCAACATATTGCTTTGTATTTAGCCAATGACGGTGAGTTAGACTTACAGCCTTTTATTCATTGGTGCTGGCAGAAAAAAAAGCACATTTATTTACCCGTTTTACATCCCTTTTGTTCTGGTCATTTGCTATTCCTATTGTATGAAGAAAATAGCACAATGATACAAAATAGCTATGGTATTTTGGAGCCCAAACTAGCAGTCGATAAAATTTGCCCATTAGCCCAACTTGATCTTTTATTCACACCGTTAGTTGCCTTTGATAATAAAGGCGCTCGGTTAGGTATGGGTGGAGGTTTTTACGATAGAACACTTGCTAATTGGCAACAACATCAGTTCTCTCCAATTGGGCTTGCTCATGATTGCCAGCAAGTCGACACCATTCCTGTAGAGGCTTGGGATATTCCATTACCCAAAATAATTACCCCCACCCGAGCTTTCAATTTTACAACTGCCGCACAGAGTAAAAAACCAAATAAGTAAGTTCAATTTAAGGCTACCAACTTAGTATAGGTTGCTATTACTGTCTTTTTAACAAGCGACTGCTATAATCTGCGCATTAATGAAATACTAAAATAGCTATACTCCTATAAGGCAAACTCATGACACAAGATGAAATGAAAAAAGCAGCAGCATATAAAGCATTAGAATTTATTAAAGAAGGCACTATTGTTGGTGTTGGTACTGGCTCTACTGTTAATTACTTCATTGACGCTTTAGCAACGATTAAAGATGATATTGAAGGTGCAGTTTCCAGCTCTGATGAGTCGACTAAACGTTTGGAAGCACATGGCATTGAGGTATTTGATCTTAATAATGTAGGCGTTTTAGATGTTTATGTTGATGGCGCTGATGAAGTTAACAAGTATTTAACCATGATCAAAGGTGGTGGTGCTGCACTCACAAGAGAAAAAATTGTTGCCGCTGTTGCCAATCAATTTATTTGCATCGCTGACGATTCAAAGTTAGTTGACATATTAGGTACCTTCCCATTACCAGTTGAAGTGATACCTATGGCGCGTAGCTATGTTGCTCGGCAACTAGTAAAGCTAGGCGGCGACCCCGAATATCGTCAAGGTGTTATTACCGATAATGGCAATGTTATTCTTGATGTACATAACTTAAAAATTACTGATGCTAAAAAGTTAGAAGCTGATATTAATGCTATTGTCGGTGTTGTATCTAACGGTTTATTCGCAGCACGAGGTGCTGATGTACTGATCCTTGGTAGTAATGACGGAATTGAAATTATCAAATAATATCATACACTTAAGACCTGATTTATTAGTTTTAATGTAATAATAAAAATAGTATCCACAAGCTTAATTAGTCATTCATCTAACTAATTAAGCTAAGTAACCAGATAAATAAACATAATAATCAAACACTTAATTTGTTTACTCAAATATTTTCTTTAGAGTTTATACGCTATATGTTATCTTATTGGAATTATAGATATCTAGCCATCTAAACGTTTTATTTAGCTGACTTTTATTTAACTGACTTTTTTACTAACAATGTAATTCTAACTTAAATAAGTGAAGCCATACCTTATGACAACAAGCAAAAAATCATTAGCAAAAGACAAAATAAAAATCCTTTTACTTGAAGGTGTGCATCAAAGCGCACTTGATGAGTTAAAGGAGAAAGGTTATTCGAATATTGAGTATATTAAAACATCACTTTCGAATGATGATTTAATTGCCAAAATAGCTGATGTGCATTTTATTGGTATCCGTTCTCGTACTCAGTTGACTGCTGAAGTTATCACCCACGCTAAAAAGCTTGTTGCTATTGGCTGCTTTTGTATCGGCACAAACCAAGTTGACGTCAAAGCAGCTAAAAAACGTGGCATTCCAGTATTTAATGCGCCTTTTTCTAATACCCGTTCTGTTGCAGAATTAGTATTAGGTGAAGCCTTATTATTGCTACGTGGTATTCCTGAAAAAAGTGCAAAAGCACACCGTGGTGAATGGTTGAAGTCTGCGGTAGGGTCTTTTGAAGCTCGCGGAAAAACACTCGGTATCATTGGCTATGGCCATATTGGAACTCAGCTTGGTATTCTGGCTGAAACGTTAGGTATGCGTGTTAAGTTTTATGATATAGAAACTAAATTACCTTTAGGCAATGCAAGCCAATCATCTTCCTTAAAGTCATTGTTAAGTGAAGCTGATGTTGTTAGTTTACATGTGCCAGAAACACCCCAAACACAGTATATGATAGGTACAGAACAGTTTACTGCGATGAAAAAAGGCGCGATTTTTATTAATGCTTCTCGCGGTACCGTTGTAGATATAGAGTCACTTGCACAAGCATTAACAGACAAAAAAATAGCAGGTGCTGCCATTGACGTATTCCCTGTTGAGCCTAAAGGTAATGATGATGAATTCGTATCACCATTACGTGGTTTTGATAATGTAATTCTTACACCACATATTGGTGGTAGTACAAAAGAAGCACAAGAAAACATTGGTTTAGAAGTAGCAAGTAAATTAGCGAAATATTCTGACAATGGTTCAAGTTTATCGGCAGTTAACTTCCCTGAAGTATCACTACCGGAGCATTCTTTACCTGGAGAAACAGGTACAAGCCGCTTACTACACATTCATCATAATCAACCAGGCGTTTTAACAAAAATTAACCAAGCCTTTGCTGAAAATAATATAAATATTGCTGCACAATATTTACAAACAGATTCAGAAATTGGTTATGTGGTTATTGATATTGAATCATCTGATAGTGCACAAGCATTAAAAGCATTAAAAGCGATTGATGGCACAATTAAAGCAAGAATATTGCATTAATTTATCAAGTTGGATTCTAATCTCGTTAACCACGATTAGAATCCAACCATTATCAGTATAATCCCTTTAAAAAATACAAATAGAGTTACTAGGCTTTTCTTTCGTTAATCATTATTTCACTAAACTCATTAAGCCGACTATCAATTTAAAGTAACATACTTAGCATGGTGCAGATGACTCAACATCATAAACAGCATCATAGCTGTGCATCAGCCTGATTTTCAGGTAATGCTAATTGAAAGGCTTCAAGTTTACTGCAATTATCTACTACTCGGTTTATATAGGGAAAATGATTCATATCAATATTAAAACGATTAGCGTTATACACTTGTGGTATTAAACAAATATCAGCTACAGTTATTTGATCTTTAAAACAATAGCAACCCGACGTATGGATAAGCTGCTTTTCTATCGCATTAAAGCCAATAACCATCCAATGCTTAATCCACGCTAATTTAGCATCACTTAGTAAGTTAAGTTCATCCACTAAATATTGTTGAACACGTAAATTATTTAATGGGTGAATTTCACAAGCAATATTTAATGCAAAAGCCCTCACTTTAGCCACATCTTTTATGCAATCAGGATATAATGATACCCCTGATTTTGCCGATTCAAGATAATCGATAATTGCTAATGATTGATGTAAAGTCAAATCATCATCAATTAAGGTAGGCACTAATTGGTTAGGGTTAATGGCAGTATAATCATCCTTATATTGCTCTCCACCATTTTTAACTAAATGTACTGGCACAGATTCAAAATCAATTCCTTTTAAGTACAAAGCTATTCGTACCCTATAAGCTGCCGTTGAGCGCCAATAACCATAAAGCTTCATAATACCCCCTACTTTCTAATGCCTTTATTTATGACATTTTGTATTTGACAACCTTTTGATTAATAGCCCCAAAGATACTATCACCATTGTCATCAAACATTTCAATACGTACCTTATCGCCAAACTTCATAAATTCAGTACTAGCAACTCCATTGGCAACAATTTCTAACATACGTTTTTCCGCTAAACAGCTTGAACCAGCCGAACGATCGTAATTAGAAATAGTACCTGAGCCTACGATACAGCCCGCAGACAAAGGCCGTGTTTTTGCAGCATGAGCAACAATGGTAGGAAAATCAAACGTCATATCAACACCGCAACTTGGTTTCCCAAATAATGTGTCATTCAAATGGGTGATTAAAGATAAGTGTAGTTTTTTACCATCCCATGCAGCCCCTAATTCATCAGGTGTAATCGCAACAGGAGAAAAGGCACTTGAAGGTTTTGAGCTAAAGAAGCCAAATCCTTTAGCTAATTCACCGGGAATTAAATTACGCAAGGATACATCATTCACCAGCATTAATAACTTAATATGGCTTGCAGCTTGTTCTGACGAAGTTCCCATTGGAACATCATCAGTGATGACTGCTACTTCCGATTCAAAATCAATTCCATAGCTTTCAGATGCAACATTAATATCATCATAAGGCCCAATAAAAGCATCTGAACCCCCTTGATACATTAAAGGGTCTGTCCAAAAGGTTTCTGGCATTTCGGCATTACGTGCTTTACGAACTAGCTCTACATGATTTACATAGGCACTGCCATCAGCCCATTGATAAGCACGAGGTAATGGTGACTCACAATTAGCTTGTTCAAAATCAATCATACCTGTCATATCACTATTGAATACAGCTTCATTTAAACGGCGATAAACTAATGCTAATTTAGGTGCTATCTCTTGCCAGTTATCTAGTGCATTTTGCAATGTAACAGCAATATTAGGTACCGCAATCGCTTTAGTCAGATTACGGTTGACAACAACGAGTTGGCCGTCGCGCGTATTATTTTTAAGAGTAGCTAATTTCATGGAAAACCTTTTCGTAAAAAGACAATGATCAGAGAAGACTAATTCTATGAATATTTAGCTAAAATCGACAAGTAATTATAAAAGAGAGCGCGGCAAGCTTTGGAAGAAATTCTTTACAGGTATTTTGCCACTTGCATGGCAACGCGGTATTTTCTATTCATCGCGGTTAAATGAGCTTAATGAGGAGGTTATATATCATTAATATAAGATCGATTATCCTTTGTCAGTATACAATTCCTTACGTTTGCTTATATGCTGACAAAGGTATTTCACTATTTTTGTTATGTTATTGAGGCTAAATTTTTACTGTTTTTTTATTGATGTCATATTCACGTAATTTATTAGCAATGGCTGTGTGACTTAAACCTAATTTCTTCGCTAACTGTCTTGTGCTTGGATAAGCAGGGTATAGCTTACGCAATAGATCAGCTTCAAACCCTTTTACTGCAGCATCAAGTGTCCCTTCAAATTCTTGTTCTAAATAACCATGTTCACGTGTATATGCTGGCAACTGAAGGTGACTTATTTCGATTTCATCACCTTCTAGCAATGAGGTTGCTCGGGTTAACACATTTTCTAACTGCCTCACATTACCTGGCCATGGATAATGTTCAATAAAATCTCGACATTCTGGCGTTAATTTTAAATTTACTCGACCAATACGCTGCCCAGCATGAGCAATAAAAAACTCGGTCAATGGTAAAATATCACTTCTTCGTTCACGTAGTGGTGGAATATTTAAACCAAAAACATTTAAACGATAATAAAGATCTTCTCTAAATTCTCCAAGCGATACTAAATGAAGCAGATCTTTGTTGGTAGAACTAATAATACGAACATTGACGGTAACCTCTTGTTCTGAATTGACCCTTCTGAAACTACCATTTTGAATAACACGTAATAACTTACTTTGTAGCTTGGTTGACATTTCTCCCACTTCATCAAGAAAAACACTTCCATTATCAGCAAGCTCAAAAATTCCACGTTTGCCCTGAACTTGATCTTTTTCACCAACACCAAATAATTCAGACTCAGCGACATCATCCGGTAAAGCAGCACAATTTAAAGTCATAAAAGGTTGATCAGCACGCTCACTCGCAGCATGGCATGCTCTTGCTAATAACTCTTTACCTGTACCTGTTTCACCAATGATAAGAATAGAAGAATCAAGTAAAGACATGCGCTTAGCTTCTCTAATCACTTTTCTCATACTCGTGCTTCTAGCTTGTATTCCTGAAAAGGTATTTTCGCTCGGCTGTTTAAATGCATTAATCTGCTGACCTAAACGAGCTTCTGACTTTAATATTAATACTGCCCCGGCTAAAATCTGCTTGTTGTGTTCAGTATCGTCCTCGCTAGCAACATTAATTGGCATTATATCTGCCACGAAGTCCTCACCTTGAAATTTCAAACGGCAAGTTTGTGCTAACACATCGTCACTGTCTAACCAGCGAGTAAAGTTAAAACCTTTCAGCCATTGACTTACATGCTGACCTTTAACACTTTCATCATTATCACAACCCATAATAGTAGCTGCAATATTGTTTACTATACGAATGTTGCCTTTAACATCTAAGGAAATAAAAGGATCAGGAAAAGTTTTGATGAGTGTTACTAATTCATTCCTTTCACGCTCTGATGGCATATAAGGTGCTGTTCGTACGTCCCCTACTCCTTCTAGTAAACGCAATTGCGGCATAAATTTTTGTAAATCTGAAAAGTCTAAATCAGGTATATTGATAAAGATTCTGCCTGGCTGCTTTAATTCAATACCTCGCACATTAATTCCATGTTCAACAAAAATCCCTAATACTTTTTGCCCCATACCAACACGGTCATGGCACGTAATTTCCAAGCGCATTTATACAACCTTTTCAAATACAAAAAACTTATTGTAAACTATTTTTTACAATATAAAAGCCTTAATAATAGATATTATTAAGGCTTTTATATATCACAAGGCTCCACTTTATATCAAAGAGGAATAATATTTGGAATTTAAGATATGAAAAATAAATTTAATCTGATAATAATTGATCAGTTTTTGCTGCACAAATAAAATCATTCTTATGCAAACCACCAATAGCATGTGTCCACCAAGTTACTTTCACTTTACCCCACTCAAGTAAAATAGCAGGATGGTGAAATTCAGATTCAGCTAATTCACTCACCTTATTAGCAAATGCCCACGCCAATTTATAGTTTTTAAACTTGTATTCACGCTCTAACATCATCACCTTATTATGCACTTGAGGTACCCAATCAGGAATTTGCTTTAATAAGCTCTTCAATTCATCGTCACTAACTTGAGGTGCGCTACTGTGACATGCTTCGCATTGCTGTATTGATAATTCATTACTCATTTTATATTCCTTAATTGTTTACTATTATTTAACTATTTTGAAACCATATTTGTTAGCTAGACGCAAACTATCAATTAACTAGCTAATTAATAGTTACTTAACTGACCAATATATACTAAGCGACTTCTTTAGGTAGGAATTTAGCTTCGAATAAACCAAGTGATTTAGCTTCTTCAATTAACTGCAAAATTTCATCGACATCCAATTCTCTAATGCGATCTAAATCACTTACGCTATTTAGCATAAAATAAACTGGCTGCATAATATCAATACGATATGGTGTTCTTAAAACGTCGAGTACTTTATTCTTACTAAGCGCTCTTCGCTCCACATTTTCATTGGTCAATGCATACTGAGTTTCACTAGGTGAAGATAAAATTCCACCACCATAAATTTTTAAGCCTTGAGATGTACTAAGCAAACCAAACTCAATAGTAAACCAATACAAGCGAGCTAAAAATAGCCGTTGTTCTTTCGTCGCGTTTAACCCCATCTTGCCATAGGCTTGAGTATAATTTGCAAATGATGGATTAGTTAGCAAAGGACAGTGTCCAAATATTTCATGAAAAATATCAGGCTCTTGTATATAGTCTAAATCTTCACTTTTACGAATAAAGGTTGCCACTGGGAATTTTTTTTCTGATAAAAGCTTAAAAAACTCACCAAAACCAATTAACGCTGGAACGGGATAACATTGCCAGCCGGTTGTTTCTAATAACACTTTAGAAACCTCACCTAATTGAGGAATTCTGTCTAATGGTAATTGCAGCTTTTCTAACCCGACCAAATACTCATCACAAGCCTTACCCTTTATATGTACAAGTTGTCGGGTAATTAGTGTGTTCCATATTTTATTCTCTTTTGCAGACCAATGAATCATCCCCTGTTCGTCAGCATCTTTCGAAGTATACCTTGTGGATTTTGTCATTGTTATTACCTTCTTTTCTATACGGGAACCCCTTTAGTTATATTCATCTTAAGGCATGATATTAGAGAAAGGGAAGTGGTATAAACTTAACAAAAAACACCTATCTGTTTAAAATGTAAACTAATTATTACAAATATAATGACTTTAAGTATAAAACAGCCATGAATAGTGGCTATAGATAACTGAAACAGTACTAGTTACAGAGTTTAAGCTAAGTAAAGGATTCGGCGAACGCAAGCCGATAGAGTAACCTTAGGCACCTCAATTAGAATTCCACCTTACTCTCCTTCTAGCATAGTTAGAATTCACATTAAACAAAAGGTAAGGTGGAGTTAGAGAGTCAATGACATTAATTTGACCATGATTAGCTCACGGTTAATGCACTAACACTTACAAATTAAACTTTTTGGCTAATAAGGTTTTTAATCGTCGTCAGCATTTCTTTTCGCACATGCGCAAGTTTAGGCTTGTCTTCGAAAGGAATTGGGCGACATAACTGCATAGTTTTTACACCTAATCGAGCTGTTAGCATACCTGCACCGAGTCCTTGTGCTAAACGCCCTGAAAGTTTTCCAAGCAAATCAGCACCTATCATATCACTGCCAAAATCAGCAATTAATTCACTAGCTCCAGCATAGACCATGTTAATAAACACTTGTTTAATCAACTTAATACGGCTCCAATATCCTAATTTTAAACCATACAAACCTGCGACTTTATTTATCATCCTAAAGTTTCGCCATACAATAATTAACATATCTATAATAGCAACAGGACTAAGAGCAACTAAAACCACAGCTTCAGTTGAAAATCGTGCAATTTCAGCCATCGCTTTCTCATCAACTTTTGATAATACCGACCGTGAATAAAGTTGTAATAGTTCGCTATCTGAATATTGATCATTTAATGCATCCTGCCAAACCTGAGATTTTTCATTATCCGAGATAAGATCGCAAGGGAGACTTTCAGTTATTTTTTGACAAAAGTTTTCTACATTTAACGGCTCTGATGAAGATCCTTTTAAGCTATCACTCCTTAGCAATAGCTGACTTGCTTCTTTCTTTAATACTTCTCTGCGTCTAAATTGCCTTAATTTAGACCACTCACTAAAAACCGTAGAAGACGTAATAATGATTAAACAAGATAAAATAACAGCATAAATACTTGTAATAATAGGCGATTTTTCAAAACCATTAATAAAAAAATCAACCGCCTCCACTCCAATAATGACAGTAAGTAGAGTAAAAACTATGCGCCATAACCAACGAGGGCGGCTTTTGTTATTTTCTAAAGAAAGACTATCTGATGAGCTATTTTTCAGCACTGTCGGCAGTTCACTAACCTCATCGATAGGTAAATAATCTTGATTATCAAAAATGACCTGTGCGCCACTTTCAGTTTCTTTTGCCTCTTGAGAGCTCTGTTGTTCTGATAATTCGCTCTCAGAAAAAAGAATTTGTTGCTGATGATTTTCTTCATCAGTTCTATTATTTATTTGGGTCATATCATTTTATCTGCTAACAAAAATTGTAATACTTGATCCATACGAATATGCGGTAAAGGCTGGTTTTTTTTCAAACCATTCATAGGGAGAAAATTGATAAAGTTAAAAGCACACGCTTGCCAAAATTCTTTTTTTGGTAAATGTTCTGGAACAGAGCCAGGAAATAATGTAATTTTTTCCCTCGTTTTTAGCGTAATTTCGTCATTTAATGAGCTTTGATTAGTGCTGCTATGATCTGTATAGCCTTGAATAACGGAAACCTGCTGTCCTTTATGGAAACTTTTACCTGAAGTGGTACTTTTCACTGATGCTATCGCGAGCGTTTTCATTTCAATAGCTTCAAAATTTAGGTTATGTTTACTTTGAAAAATCAACTCATTAAATAGCGACACCATAGGTGCATGTTGTTCACCCGTTACGTGATCTGCCTTGGTCGCGGCAAAAAGTAACTTATCAATTTTTGGAGAAAATAAACGCGAAAACAAACCTGATTTACCATAACTATAACTTTCTAAAATCATATCAATGGCTAGTTGTAAATCTGCAAAGCCTTCTGCGCCACCATTATTAGAGCATGAGTTTAATGGCGTCAAACAATCAGCTAAAACAATTTGTCGATCAAATCGTAAAAAGTGCTGCCGATAGAATTTTTTAACCACTTCTTCTTTATACTCAATAAATCGGGCTCTTAACATCCCAATAAAACTATTATCACTGGCATTCTGGTAATCATTTCCATCAATATTTGTTAAGTTTGGAAAAGGAAAAAATTCTAAAATAGGTGCTCCAGCTAATTCAGCAGGTAAAATAAATCGTCCTGGTTGAATAACACTAAGCCCTAATTGATAACGAAATGCGTGCAGTAAGTCAGTGTACTCTTTAGATAATTGCGCTAATAACTCCTCATCAGCTTCATCAAACGGATCTATACTAGCAACCTTGGTTAGAAAGCCCTGAGAGAACTCTAGACGCGGTGACGCTGTTAATAAGGCATGCGTTTGTTCAGACCATTGCTCATAAGTTTGTTTGAGCATAGGTAAATCAAGTAGCCACTCTCCTGGGTAATCAGTTATATCAAGCGTAAGTGTCGCCATATCAGCGGCATACTTTAACACTGATTTCTGAGGTTGATAACGAATAGCAAGGCGTAATTCACTAATACCATGGGTTGGTTCAGGCCATGAAGGAGGTTCATTAGTGAGCGAAGTTATTGCTTTATCATAATCAAAACGTGGAATTGATAAATTTTTTTGTGGGATGCGTTTAGCAGCAATAAAATTTCCATTATGCACAGGATCAAAAAAGCTTAGTTTACTGTTATTCCCTTCAGTAATAAGTTGATTAACTAACGACGTTATAAACGCTGTTTTACCACTTCTACTTAAGCCTGTAACCGCTAAGTTGATATGTTGATCAAACGTACGATTGAGTATTTCACCGGCTTTATTTTTTAATTTATCTAATCGTTTGATAAAGCTGCTCCGCATATTCTAGATATTGACTAAATGAATATCTAGAATAATGGTCAAAGTACAAATCATAAAGTGATTTTATCATAATCACTTTTTTATAAAAATAACAGTTAAATAGTACGTATTTAAAATTATCCTTTAGCTATTTAATTGAAACTGATTCTTATCAAAAGTTTGATGTAAAATAGTTTACATGTCTTTATTTTTAGTTGCTTGAATTGCCCAGCATAACTTACCCAAATCGTGCTCAATTAACGTCACGTTAAACGAGTTGAAGTGATTTTTTGCCGTTGCTTCTATTTGATTAACATCCAGTATTGAGAAAGCAGCATCAACTTGATCCTCTAAGCGTTTTCTAAAAAATAACGTATTGGCTACTATAGTGGCAACGCTTTCTCTATCAATATGCTTCCAGTTCATAATGACAGGTACTAACTCTTTGGCTAGTAAGTTGAACCAATCTAATTGCGCTTGGTCATTACAAGCACCCTGTAGCTCTTTAAATAAGGTTAATAAATCTTTATTTTTTTTCTGAAATTGAGTTTGCTGCGCTAATGTTGGGTTATTTTTGTCTTTAATTGTTTCACATAAGTTTGCAAAATCTTGTAAACCATCTAATAAGCCGTTGTTTGCTGATAATCTATTAATGATATTAATACCAACTTTACAATCGTCGGTAATAAATGATGATTCATGATGAATTAAAGCGATAAAACTTCCATTAGGTTTTAGAATTCGGTTAACTTCTAATATTGCAGCATTTTGCGCGGCATACTCAAAGCCAAATTGACTAATAACAGCATCAAATTCTTGGTCTTTAAAAGCTAATTTCTCTGATGGCATGTCACCATAAAACTTGATATTTTTAAGGGTATTATAAACAGAATCTGAAGAGGTAAACTTAGAAAGAGGGTTAATAACTGCGGCATCAGAGCCATAAACAGTAAAGTGAGGATTAAATTCTTTGGCTAAAACAGCAAGTCCACCATTTCCTGTCGCTATATCTAATATTTTTGCTGAACTAGGGAGTTGTTGAAATTTATTATGCCAGTAATCAGCTATTACTCCAACGTATCCTTGCTTGTGCTCTCCTTCTGCAAAACTATTAAGTGACTTTGTTGATGACCAATAAGTACTCCAATGTTGCATTTTCTCTACCTATCAAAAAAGAAAAGGTGGGTATAATACCCACCTTTATTTTAGTACAACTTTTAATTAACTAAAAGTTCATGCTAACTTATCTTTAGAACGTTTGAGATAAACGTACATAAGTAACACGTCCATAAGCGTCATATAAGTCGAAGTTATAATTACGACCATCGTAGCTGCTTAACTGTGGTTCTTTTTCAAACGCATTTTGCATACCAATCGAAATTTTAGTGCCTGTTGATAAGCTATAAGTTGCTTGAAGATCATGCGTGATCCAAGTAGCAATATTACCAGTACGCTCAACACCACCACCATCTACTTGTGTTACATCTTCATACTGAGAACCAATCATGTTCATGTTCCATGTTAGGTCTAAGTTATCCCATGAGTAACTGTTGCTTAGTGTAGCACGTTGTTGTGGTTCACCAGTATCTTTAATAGTGTTACGACCACCATCAATAACGCTCTCAAACTGATGACTAAACTGTAATGTTTGTCTTAAAGTACCAGCATTACCAAAATCAAAAGTAGTATTTAGGTTTAAATCAAGACCACTGATTTCCCATTTACCTTCATTTGCGTAACCTTGAGTAATTAAATCAATACCACCATTAGCTAAACGAGTTACACCTAAACCAACAGGAATTGGGTCACCTGTTTGCTCACGAGTAAGAATTGTTTCTGAACCGAAGAAACGGATCATATTTGCAATTTCAATTTCATAGTAATCAGCAGAGAAGTTTAACCAATCAGTTGGCTGGTAAGCTAAACCTAAAGAGATTTGCTTAGAAGACTCAGAACCCATTTCAGCATTAGCAAGAGTAATTGCACTTACTTGAACATCACAACCTTCTGCTAAACCTAAGTTAAGACATGATGGATCATCTGAAACACTTGGGTTATCAGGCGCTGGTTTCTGAGTAAGAATATCTAGTGTTGGCGCACGGAAACCTTCACCGTATGATGCTCGTAGTACTAAGTTATCAGTTGCATCATATTTTACAGAAACTTTAGGAGAAAAATCGCTACCGTAATCAGAGTAGCTATCATAACGACCTGCAACTGTAATCTCTAGATCTTCCATTACAGGAAGTAAAGCTTCAAAATAAGCACTCTTCAAATTACGACCACCACCGGCACTGTTACCAGAAGAACCACCAACTTGACCAGCTTCTGATAATGAATCATAAGTATCAGAGTAGTCTTCTTTACGATATTCAGCACCTACAACAGCTTGTAATGTACCGCCATCCATTTCCATTACATCAAATGCAACAGAGCCGAAAACTTCTTCTTGTTCAAACGTACCAATACGTGATGTAGTTACATTTAAACCAGATAATAATGTAGCATACTCACTTTTCTCTGCATCAGTAGTAAAACGAGTGCCGAATGGGTCGTTAATCATATATGCACCGCTATCAATAGCAACACGAGCATTAGAACCCATTAAGTAACCGCGACCAATTTCATAAGTTTTAGTTTGGTTTTTACGTACACCAAAATCAACAAAAACATCACCAATGCTACCTTCAACACCAACTAAAAAGTCAGTTGACCAGTTATCAACTTCATTATCACGGTTACCTAACGCAGCAAAACGATGACGGAAACCAATTTCTTGAGCACCTTGGCCTGTAGCAGATGGTTCATAAAATGGGCTATCTGGGTTAGTTGGGTTATTTGGGCTATCAGCAGACATAAATGCGCCATCACCAGCATCATTTAATGTTGGTGCATAACGACCAAACGACTTAGTTTTTGAGATTAATGTATGAGAAAATATTTTCCAGTCATCATTAATTTCATATTCAGCTTTTAGGAAGCCAGATGTGTTACTTGTTGATGCTTCGTTAGCATTTGTGGCGTTAAAGTTATATGCACAAAAGTCATCACCAGCCATAAAGAAATCTTGTAAGCCGTCACATTCTGCAGCAGAAAGAATTGAACTTAAACCACCCGCATCATCTTCACTTAAGTAACCTGCTGGTCTTGTCCAGTTTGCACCAAAACTTGACGCACCTGGTTGAACCCAATCGTAAGCATTTTCATAAATAATGTCACGGCTATTCCAAGAAACACCACCAATAACAGAAGCTTTATCAGTTGAAGCACCAAATACAGCAGAGCCCTCTTCACGGTCGCCACCTTCTTTTGGTAAACTAACGTCTGAAGCACCTAAACGTAACTCAGCACCAGTAAAGTTTTTTCTAGTGATAATGTTAATAACACCGGCAATAGCATCAGAACCATATACCGCAGAAGCACCATCAGATAATATTTCAATTCTTTCTACCGCTGCCATAGGGATAGAGTTTAAATCTTGTGAATTACCTGTTGATGGAGATTTAGGTAAACGACGACCATCTACTAAGATTAAAGAACGTTCAGAGCCTAAGCCACGTAAGTTAACTTGAGAAATACCTTGCGCAGAACTACCTGATTGTGGACGGAAAGAACCTGCAGAGTTAAAACTAGTATTACGTAATAAATCAGATACTGAAGTTTGACCTGAGAAATCAATTGCCGCGCGGTCAATAACTGTAACAGGGATTGAACCTTCTAAATCGGTACGCTTGATACGAGAACCTGTTACTGCAATTCGCTCTACTTCTTCAGCGCCGTCTTCTGCAGAAAATGCTGACGTTGAAATTGATGCTGTTGCCGCAGCACCAAACATCATAGCTAGACGAATTGCCTTAGCTAATTTGCTATTGTTATACATGTTTACTCCCTGGATCACATTTGTGATTGGTTTGTTATTTGTTTGTTTTTTATACGTTTCGAGACTATTTTGCCCCGTAAACTTTTTTGAACGAGTCGTATGACCTGATCTGTCGCTTATGATATTAAACGGTATCAGCTCATACCGTCAATACCATTTATAACCATTTGGTAAGGTTTTTCACATTCAGACATATTAAGTAACATAAAAAAAAACAGGAAAAACAGAGAATTCAACAATAAATCACTATAAAACAGTTACTTAATGGCATTTGCTTTTATTATTGTTTTAACTGAACCTTTTCATAAAAAGATAAATATTATTTTAAATTTTAAAAATAATATTTATCACCAAGAACAAATAACAACTTAAAAACAACAACTTAAAACAATGCCATTTATTTATACCTAATTAATCAATTCCAAATATTTCCATCCAAAATAAAAAATAACATAATAAAATCAACAACTAAAAACAATAAAACACCCAACTGTAAATATATGATTACAAAAGCCAACTTTTTCTTCTTAGCTTTTATAAGGGTTAGTAATATAAAAGACTTATTTTTATAAAATCATTCCCATTTCAAGTGCTACAATGACAATGAAATTTGCTGCGGCTCTTACACTAGGTTAAATAATGAACTCTATTGAGCGTTTGTCTGTGTTACTAGAAACACTCGAAGCGAAAGCTAAACAAACAGATATACAAAATACACAACGCAAAGCACACCGTTTAATTGAAAATAACAATTTATTTTCATCAACGCTATTTGTTAGTCAAAGTGATCAATTTATTCCATATATAAAAGAAACTAAACGAAAAATATCAGAATTTTCTCGTTTAGTTGCAGCCAATAAAGTAGAGCTTTCAAGATTAGTGTTACTACAAATCGAACAGCAAATATCTGCTATATCTATTGCATTACAATCAAATGCTGTGATGCACCAGGCTGCCACCTTAAGTTTTGATGCAAACAAAAAAGTTCGTATAAAAAAAGCAAAAGAAAAACAAGCGAACAAATACAGCGCACTCACTAAAAACATTATGTTAAATAGCCATCAGCTGTATCAAAAATTAAACGAACATCATGAATTTGAACGACGTTTAATGGATATGCTTAGTGAGCGAGAAAATGCGCGGTTACGGTGTAAAAACCATGAAAGCGAAAAAATATCAATGGAAGTACTTGCTTTACATCAACGCCTTGGCCGTTGTCGTCAAGCAATTTCAGCAATTGAACGTGATATAGAGTTTGCTGAAAAACGTTAAAATTTATTACCTTATTTCATACTAATAAGAATGGCATATAAATAAATCTAAGGTTAATATTAGAGACTAATAAATTAATAATAAGAAGGCAACTATGAAAATATCTGATGACATCCATAATTATTATGAAAAATTAGTAATGCAACATTTTACTTTATCTAAGTTTGATGAAAAATATGATGAAGATTTTATTGCAGATCTTACATGCGTTGTATTAAATCAACTACCTACTCGTTATATTCGTCATGAAGTTGATATGGCTTTTTACTTGCCTGCATCTGAGCGCTTTGAAATGGAATCAAAAGTAAAAGTGGCCATAACAAAATCTCTTGAATTTATGAATATGCAACACTCAAATAATGATTAAATTTAAAAATATTAATATAGGGAAGCGAATCTAGGTATTGACGATATAAATATGATCCTTTATTAAATTAAAGTTAGCTCAAAGATTTAACGCTCTTATATCTGTAAAATCCCCACTATAACCTAATGTTTAATAACACTTCTAGCTCTGAATTAATTAAAGCATCAACCTAGCCAGTTGTTAATTCTTAGGTTTAAAGGTTTTTTCCCACAAGCTAACTTGATTGCGCCCTAGAGATTTTGATTTAAAGAGTGCTATATCTGCTTGTTCAATTAATTCTGATGGTGTTTTAGCATTAAATTTAATGGAGGCAACACCAAAACTACAGGTAACAGAAATATTGTTAAAGCTACTAGCCTCAACCTTTTGACGAATATTTTCAGCAATATCCATTGCTTGCTCTTTTGGAGCTCCAGGTAAAACAATACAGAACTCTTCTCCACCAAAACGTGCAACAATGTCATTTTGACGCACACTATTTTGTAGAATATTAGCGACAGCACTAAGCACAGAATCTCCCGTACTGTGTCCATAACTATCATTTACTTCCTTAAAATGATCGATATCTACCATAAGAATGCAATATTCACTAAGCCTTGTAGTATCGACAAAATCTCTATTCATAAAATCAAATAAAATTCGACGATTATAGCAATTAGTCAGTGGGTCGCGAGCTGCTAAATAATCTAGTTCTTTATTTCGTTTGTTTGAATCGACAAACCTTTTATATATAAATAATACGGCAAGCAAGCAAATAACCAATAACGAAGCTAATGCAACACTGGCATATTTATTTTTAGTAAGCTCTAATTCAGAAATAATTCTTGCTTGCGCAGCTATTTCAATTTCAGTATTTTTCTTAAGTAATTGAAGCTGATCAAGTCTTACTTTTTTCTTTAACGATTTCAGCTCTTCTTCCATTTTATGTGAATACAAATTAGCTTTAGCTAAAACTAATTCTTCTTCCTCTCTTTCATCTTGAATAACTTTAGATAGTGCTATTTCATTTTCAGCATAACCTAATGACTCTGCAATATTCCCTCTTCTCTTTTCTAATTTTCTAAGCTCTCGATAGGCATATAACGTCTGATATTTTGTGTTGATTTTAGTCGACAATTCTAATGATTTTTTTAGTAAACTAACGGCTTCATCACTATTCATATCACTAAGCAGCGCTGCCAATGGTGTTTGCGCTTTAATTTGATATAACTCATTACCTCCTTTAATCGCTTGCGCCAACGATTCTCTATAATACGCTATAGCCTGACTATTCTCTTGCTGTGCTCGATAAATATTGCCGATGATGCGTGCCGAAGTGGAGCCTTTTAGGTAATCATTTTCCTTTTGGTAAATTTTATAAGCTTTTTTCGCCATAACATGAGCAGATTGATACTTTTCGTCATTTAAATCAATCACTGCCAACTCTCTTAATGCTGAAGCAAGCGTTTTTGTCTCAATCTGTTCTTCAGGCAAATCAATAGTAAACTGATAAAACGAACGGGCTTGTCCGAATTGCTTCAATCGAGTGTATATAAGACCCATTTGATTGGATGCTTTTCCCATACTGCTAAAATCTTTAATTTTAGTGAAGTACAGGTAAGCCTCATAAATAGCGGTCAACGACTTTTCATATTGACCAATATTGCGATAAATTATGCCCGCGCCTATCAGCGCTTTGGCACGCCCAGCAGGATCCTCGATTTGCTCATGTATTTCTAAACCACGGACTGAATATTCTAACGCAACAACGTAGTTTTCAAGGTAGCGCTCCGCCTCTGCAAGTGTATTCAACGTACGTGCCATTAATTTTTTATCTTGTAAAGCAGTAAATACATCTAACGCTTTTCTATAAAAAAATGCCGTTTTTTCTCTATTCCTCAGTCGTTTGTACGACTGAGCTAGATTTTTATAGGTTTCGCCAAGATGTCTTTGTACAATTTTATCATCTGCTTTAAGATACTTTAGCGCTTGAGAATATTGCTCAATAGCATCGTTATAGTGCTTTTTTTCATAATAACCAGCTCCTTTGGTTATGAGAATAAGCGCTATGGATAAATCTTGTTTGGATTTTTCAGCTAAAGGAAGTAATTCATCAAGTATTTTATTTGCTTCATCATATCGTCTAGCCAAAATAAGCATAGTAGCATAATCAACCGAAGAACTAATTAAGCGCTTATTCTCATTAATTTTTTTGTAAAGAATAGTAGCTTCTAAAAAATGATATAACGACTGTTCAATATCTTTTGAGTCGCGCGCCAGTTCGCCTAATAAATAATGTGAATGTGCACTCAAACGATGATTTTTATTATTTTGCGATAACAAGAGTGCTTCGTTAGCTAATGCCGTGCTTTGTTTTTTATCTTTATATTTAAGTGATTTGGCTTGCTTTAAAAGCGCTAATTCCGGTGAGTTATCAGTATATTTATCAATAGTAGAAATCGATGAGTTTTTTTCTGCTGAGTAAGCTGTATTAGAACAAAAAAGTAGAATACCAACTAAAAATAAACATATTGTGTACTTACAAATTAAACAATAATGTTTTTTAAAAATCATTAAAATATAAAAAGGCTCACTCTGCCAAGTAAAAATAACCGAAGGTAATCGATTTAAAGTAGAGAACAGCATCATATATGATCGCCTAAATCTTACCCGTTAACAGGGCTATCCATAATTATGTTAATCGATAAAGTATATATTGTGTGATGTCGAATTAACACTCTAAAAATAAAAATGCTTATATAAATTTTATTTTTATTCATGAAATTGAACTAATTACGAATATAGTTTCACTACTTATGAATTGTGAATAAGCAACTTCAGTGACTTTTACCACTTAATGATGAGGAGTTGATATTACTTATGAGTTATTTGAAATTGAATTTCTCGATTTAACCTGAATATTTTTGCCTCTTGCTTCATACCTCCTCATTATTTAAACGCATAATACTAACTTACCTGAGCTCAGCTTAAAAAATTTATTTATTGAAACTCAACATTTAAAATACAGCATCAAACAAAATATGACTGACTTTTCTAAAGGCTTCTTTTTTACAACGTGTTCTTAAAGATTTCCAAGATGAATTATTTCGATAGTAATAAATACCATTGCGGATGTATAAATGAGGGATATTTGCTGACTTCATTGTAGCACCAATTGTAGCAGTTACGCTTTTTTGTGGTGTAAGTCATTGAATTTCTTAGATTGGGTGGCAACCCTAATAGCCACACCTCGGCACATGAGTCGTCTGCTGCGGTTGCTTCCTTCCGGACCTGGCCGAGTTCACAGAGTATCATTGCGAGGGGACCAAAAGGGTCACCATAATGATCTTAAACAAAGATAAATATTTAGATTGCTTAAGTGGCGCGAATTATCGCTAATCAAATCGATGTATGCAAGCACTACTTAGTTATTTTCTAAGAACCTTATACTGCTTGGGTGTTTTTTGTGCAAACATCTAAATATTAACCTTAAACACTCTCTTTTTAGTAAAGTAATTGCTATTAATGTAAATTGATTTTTTACTTCCTAATTAACACCATTTTTTTGTTGAGCCAACTTCTCATGTATCTCTAATAAAATAGATTTTATTACTAAAAGGTTTTCCTTACCTAAGCGCAATAATAATTTATCCGAGTCAGGTAGTGCTTCAAGCTCAGGATCTGCAAATTTATACATAACACTTGGGTGAACCAAGGCCATTGATGATTTAGGTAACTCCATATCCAAAACCCGTGTAATGGCGTCTTGTAAGGTATTAGTAAAGTCATCTTCATAGCCTAATTCACTGTAGGCTTCATTTACCAATGGTTTTATTTCTTCATACCACTGAACTAAGGTGTCACTGTCCATCGAACGAAGTAAATCAACATACAAACTAAAACGTTCGCTAGAGCTCTCGCTCCATTGCAAAACATCTTGTGGTGCTGCTACCACCCCTCCATTTATATTTTGTAAACTAGCGCTATCAGCTTCAGGTGAAAACTTTATCTTAGGCAATATAAATGGGCTATGCTCGTAAGCAACGATTCCCTGCGCAAAGTTATCGGTAAAGACAACAAAACGACGAATCATATCTTCACCAACAATAAGAGTAAGTAACTCTTTTCGCCAAGTAATTTCTGGTAATTTCACTTTTAACCAGTCATCACTCTTATCCAAAGATGGTAATTGCACTTCTACTGGCGCGACCTCTTCAACTATCTCTTCAATTTCAAATGGCTCTGGCTCTTGTACTGGTTCAGTTACTATCATTTCAGGCTCTGGCTCAATAACGGGTGTTGGCATCGGCTTTTCAACAACGACAACAGGCGCCGGTTTATTGCCGGTATATTGCCATGCAAAGCCAATAGCAATAATGACAAGGATAATAAAAACGATAAGAGTCCAAGGTGTTTTTTTGAAAGTACCTTGAGAGTTGTCACCTGGAGATTGATTTGAGTTGTCCATGTTCACCTTTACTTATTTGTTATTTACTTAGACTATTAGCTCATTCTGGCATAAGCAATTGTTTATTTTGTTGTGCTAATACTTTCAAATATTTCCACACTGTTTCTACCTGAGATAAACGTTTACTTTCTGGGTGTGTTACTAGATAAAAGCTACGCACTAATTTAATTTCATCACTACAAAGTTTAACTAAGCTAGCATCTTGTTCAGCCAGAAAGCAAGGTAAAATACCAATACCTAGTCCGCTTTTTATTGCACTATACTGACTCGTAATACTTGTACTTTGAAAACTAGGTTTAATATCTGCACTTAACTCTTTTAAATAAGAGAGTTGTTCAGTAAATAAAAGGTTATCAACATAACTAACCCATTGATATTTAGATAGTTGACTAAATTCTACATTTCCTTCTATTTCTTTAAGATAGCTTGCATGCCCGTATAATTGCAACTGATAGTCACAAAGTTTTGTAATAATTGTTGAAGTGCTCTTTGGCTTTTCAACAGCGATTGCAATATCTGCTTCATTTCGGCTTATTTTTACGTAGCGGGCAAAGTGTACTAGCTCTATTTGAATATTAGGGAATTCATGTTTAAGTTTTGTTAAATTAGGCGCAATAAAACAATTACCAAACGCTTCAGTGACACCAATACGAACACGACCGCTATTTAAATCTTTTTGCTCTTTTATTTCATCGAATGCCTGAACAGCATCAAGCTCCATTCGTCGAGCAAATTGTAATAGCTTTTTACCATCATGCGTTAAGACATGCCCATCTACAGTTCGTTCAAATAATTTTGTGGCTAAATTTTCTTCTAGCTTATGCACACGTCTAGAGAGCGTTGATGCATCAATCATCAAACGCTTAGCCGCTATAGATAAACGCTCGCTACGCGCGACCTCTAAAAATAATTTTATATCATCCCAGTTCATTATTTAATCATAACAACAAAAACAACTGCTTGCAAAAATGCAATAGCTACTGCATTTATGCGTATTGCTCAGTAAATGTTAAAAGATTACTTTAGTACCAATTAAAATAAATTACTTGAAAAAAGGACTGTCATGACTGTTAAAGAGATTCCTCTGATCATCAATGGTGAAAAAGTTCGTTCTACTACAGATACTTGGTTAGACGTTTTAAATCCTGCTACACAAGAAGTAGTTGCCCGAGTACCTATAGCAACCAAAAAAGAGGTTGCCGCTGCAGTTGCAAGTGCTGCTGAAGCTTTTAAAAGTTGGTCTAAGGTTTCTTTAACTAACCGTATGCGTATCATGTTGAATTTTCAACAATTAGTGAGAGAGAATACTCAAGAGCTTGCTGCGTTAGTTACTTTAGAGCATGGTAAAACACTCCCAGATGCTGAAGGCGAAGTTGGTCGTTCATTAGAGGCTATTGAAAATGCCTGCTCAATTACCCGTTTACAATTAGGTGAAATTGCGAATAACGCAGCATCAGGCGTAGATACTTATACATTGAATAAGCCAATTGGTGTTGGTTTAGGCATTACCGCATTTAATTTTCCATTAATGCTGCCATCGTTTATGTTCCCACCTGCTATTGCTTGTGGTAATACGTTTATTTTAAAACCATCAGAACAAGCACCTTCATCAACAATTCTACTTGTTGAATTAGCACTTCAAGCAGGTATTCCAGCCGGTGTATTGAATGTTGTTCATGGTGATGCTGATGTCGTTAATCAATTAATTGAAGCTGAGCCAGTAAAAGCAGTGTCATTCATTGGTTCAACTGGTGTTGGTACACACGTATATAACCATGCGACTAAACACGGTAAACGTGCCCAATCTATGATGGGTGCTAAAAACCATATGGTCATTATGCCTGACGCAAATAAAGATCGTGCTATTAATGATTTACTTGGTTCAGCCTTTGGTGCAGCAGGACAGCGCTGCATGGCTAACCCTGTAACAATTCTAGTAGGTGAAACTCGAAACTGGCTACCTGAAATTGTTGAACGAGCAAAACAAATGAAAATTGGCCCAGGTACGCAACGAGATGCCGATTTAGGCCCGGTTGTTTCACCACAAGCTAAAGCTCGTATTATTAGCATACTCGACAGCGGCGTTGAACAAGGTGCTACTATGCTAATTGACGGTAGAAATTGTCAGGTTGAAGGTTATCCAAACGGCAATTTTGTCGGACCAACCTTATTTACTAATGTAACTACCGATATGGACATTTATACTCAAGAAATTTTTGGTCCGGCCTTATGTGTATTAGAAGCTGAAACATTAGATGAAGCGATTGAGATAATTAATGCCAATCCAAATGGTAATGGCACGTCTTTGTTTACTTCTTCTGGCTGGGCAGCACGAAAATTTGAAAATGAAATAGATGTTGGTCAAGTGGGTATTAACGTACCTATTCCTGTACCAGTAGCCTATTTCAGCTTTACCGGCTCACGTGGCTCTAAATTAGGTGATTTAGGACCTAACGGTAAGCAAGTAATCAGCTTTTGGACTTATACAAAATCAGTAACCGCTCGTTGGTTCGAACCAGACCATCAAGATGGCTCTGAAATTCACTCAACGATTAGCATGAAGTAAGTTTCAAACAACTAATAATCAATAATTAATGGGTAACGGGTAACGAACATAAAGCTTTGTTATCCGTTATTCATTCTACTTTATTAAATATCGCCTTCTTGTAGAAAATTTTGATAGTTCTCAATAGCACTTGAATTACCTTTATTACGTTGGCAAACACTTTTTTGATATTGATAATTAAAAACATCAAACCATAAATCAAGTAAATGTCCGTTATCTTTCTCACCAAACATATCAAGTACTCTAGCGGCAACTTCAGCCGTTGAAAATTGATGCTCTAATTCAGTTTTTCTCACGGTATAACGAGAGTCGTTGCCGACAGGTGATGATAAGTTATCAACCAAGCTTTTGGGATCAAAAGAAACAAGAGGAAACTTATCTAAATAAGGACTCTTTCGAAACATCTTTTTAGCTTCTCGCCAACTGCCATCAAGCATAATAAATAAAGGTTTTTTTCCTTCATCACATACCACAGTATTAGAATTAACTTCGCGGTTATCGTCAGCATATTCTTGAGGAAAAACAACAAAAGGTTGCCATTGCTCATCATCAAGCACTGCTTGTAATTCGTCATTTTTGGTTGTACGTGACCATAAAAAAGCAAAAGTATCAGGAATTAAATCAGCTATCAACTTTCCCGTATTACTTGGTTTTAATACTTCAGTGTCATACATCAACAGTAGGAAGCCTGCATTGGTTTTCACAGTGCCCTTGGCTGGGGCAATAGTGCAAATGCAATATTGCTTAGCTAAGCGGCAGAGTTCACAGCGTATAACTCGCTGTCCTCGTGCTTTATATGTGGTGGTACTTAAGCTTTTTCTAAATAGGTGTAATTGATGAACAGCGTGCATGAAGGATTAAATAAAAATGAAAAGGCTTATTAATGATAACATTACTAAGCCTTGGAAATAATAAATATAAAACGCCTAAAGTTAAAAACGATAATTACATTAACTTTTTCTCTTGCTTATCATCAATTTTTACAGTGTTAACCGTAATAACATTAATATCAGCTAAAGATGGAATATTCGATCTTAGCTTTTCTTCAAGTTGATCTATTTCAATAGCAGCTGCGCACAAGCTATCAGCTTTACGCTCAATTTTCTCAGCACCTGATTTCATTTCATATTCAATAGTTTCGCCAAAATTTTCCATACGAGTTTCAAAATCATTGCTATCGCCGCCTGAAAGCATCATTTCCTGTCCCAGAGCAACCAGTAAATTTCCCATTGAATTCATCACCGCTTTTTCTACTGCTGACTCAATACGTTGTTCGATATCAGCGCCAAAAAGTTCATCGTCTTTCACGCCATCTTCACCAATAGTAAAACCATTTTTAATGGTAAAGCGCTCAGCGACCTCTGCTTTAAGTGAAGAAAGCTCTTGAGTTAAATCAGCGCCAACTTCATTGCCTTCGCCTAATAGTTGATTAAATGCTAAATCAACACCAGCTAACGCAAGATCAACACCTTCAATAGCAATAAGCCTTACTTGCGGTACTATATTTCGAATATCAGTCGCGTATTTTTTTACTAACGCTTGTTGCTCAGAGTTCAGCGAAATATTTTTTCCACCAACGGTTAAGTTATATTGCTTATCAATAACATATAAAACTTTCTCTTTCTTTTTTGGTTCGAAGAATTCAAGTTTTGTCTCATTAATTGTTAAGCCTGCCTTTAAATCAACATCACAAGAGTCATGCGCATACAGTGCTGTTGATGAAAATAATGAGAGCAATGTTGCAGCAATAAGTGTTTTTGGTGATTTAATTGTTAACAATAATTTATTTATCATGATGATACCTTCTATGCAATTTCGGTTAGTGCTTTAATTAGCATCTGCTATTAGCACATGTTCTAAGCGTTTATTTTTACGTTATTATTTAACGCTTTTCTGTTAGCCTTTATTTTAATACTACAAGAGTGATGCCAAGTTTAATTAATTATTTTTCAATAACATAGAAATATGTGAAAAGTAATTTTTTAATAGAAACAATAATATTTAGTAAAAAAAGCTAAATATTAGCAATTAAATTTTAGTTAACACTTAGCAGACTAATAGCGACAGGAAATCAATAATTTTGCATTTCAAACAACCGTGACTGGCAACGTTGAAATTCAAAACTTAGCTGCTGTCCTTGATAAAGGTCCACTATATCAACATCGGCACTGATAATTAATTGTACTTTTCTATCATAAAATTCATCAACTAGTGCGATAAAGCGACGAGCTTCATCATCTAAGTGTCGTAAACTCCCCATTAATACGCCACTTCGTTGATAACTATCTTCTACGCCTGAAAATACCGCAGGTACCAGTTCACCAGAAAATTGTGGAACATCGCTTATTAATACTGTTGCAAACTTATCTGACAATTGAATGTAGTCTCTTTGGCTTCGAGGCCCAGAGCAAAGATCATAAAAATCGAACCAAATATATTTATCTGCTTTAGCCCGATAACTAATTTTTCGATTATTAATAATAATCTCTTTGTCTAAAAGTGTAGGTAAACCATGACATAATGCCTTAAAACGTTTCGCAAGAAGTTGTTCGCCATCAGCATTGCTAAAATAATAATTTTTGTAGCCTACGACTACAGCATCGGTTAATCGATGATCTGTATCACCATTAACGGATAGTATTTGGCAATATTGATTAATCAAATCGATCGTCGGTAAAAATCGCTCTCGTTGTAAACCATTACGATAAAGTTCTTCCGGCTTGCAGTTAGATGTAAACACCAGTGTTATACCTAAGGAAAATAACTCACGGCATAGCCCTGAAAGTAACATTGCATCACCAATATCACTCACAAAAAACTCATCAAAACACAGTAATTCAATATCAGTTGCCCAAGACTTTGCAATATAGGCGAGTGGATTTACATTCACTTTCTGACCAGAAGATGATTGTTGTGTAGCAAGGTTATTTAGCTGTTGATGAACACTTTCCATAAAACGATGAAAATGAATGCGCTTCTTATGCTTAATAGGAATATTTTGATAAAACATGTCCATTAACATTGTTTTACCTCGACCTACCCTGCCATACAAATATAAACTTTTAAGTTGAGGAATAGCCCCTTCAGAGATTGGTTTATGTCTCAATATTTTATAAAGGGGTAAACGCGCAAATATAGTACTTAAGAAGCTTTGTGGATGACACGATTTTCGTTCATTACTAATTTGCACTAGTTGTTTAGATAACAAATCTAGTGCAGCAACAGCTGAGGATTGTGCTTTGTCTTCATAAAGCACCTGTTGCTTAATTAATTGTTGATATTGTTTGAGCAAAATATAACGGCTATTTTCTATAAGCTTATGTTTATGGGGGTAGTTTTCTATACCGTTAAGTGACGTACTTTATAGGTTCGTCCTTTCATTTTCCCCATTGATAACTTTCTTAATGCGCTTTTTAACACTTTTTTATCTACCGCAACATAAGACCTAATATCTAAAACACTGATTTTGCCTACATCTTTGCCAGTGATTTCAACACCGCCATTTTTGCCTTCAGTATTTTTAGCTGTTAATGCGCCTAAAATATCACCTGGGCGAACTTTTTGCTTTTTACCGCCATCAATTTGTATCGTCGCCATTTTAGCTTGTGGCCTAACATTATTTAGCACTTCAGCAGAAGGTAATAAACCTGGTTTGATGACTTGTTCAAGTTCATCTTCAATTAACCCTACTTTGTAGCTTTCTTTATCACTGAACAATGACACCGCTTTACCTTGCGCTCCAGCACGACCTGTACGGCCAATACGGTGAATATGTACTTCACTGTCATGTGCTATATTATAGTTAACAACTAAGTCAAGAGAGTCTATGTCTAACCCCCTAGCTGCAACATCAGTAGCCACTAATATGGCAGCACTTTTATTAGCAAAGCGTAATAAAGTTTGATCTCTGTCTTTTTGCTCTAAATCGCCATGTAATGCTAAAACGCTAAAGCCATCATCATGTAATTTATTGCAAACGGCTTGGGTCTCTTTTTTGGTATTACAAAAAATAACAGTAGACTCTACTGGGTTATCAAGCAGTATTAAGCGTAGTGCTTCAAATCGTTCTATGTCATCTTCAACATGGAAGAACTCTTGCGATATATTAGATTGATCTTCCTCAGTGCTCACTTTTATAATCACTGGTTCAGTCATTATACTTTCACTGATCGCTTGAATTTGTTTCGGAAAAGTTGCGCTAAATAGCAAGGTTTGGCGATCAAGCGGCGTGCGCTCAACAATATTATCAAGTGCTGCTTCAAAGCCCATTTCTAACATACGGTCGGCTTCATCAAGTATTAATAAGTTTAAATCATCTAACTTGAGTGTGCCTTTAATGACATGTTCTTCAATTCGGCCAGGCGTTCCTACAATAATATGAGCACCATGTTCTAATGAGCCAATTTGAGGACCAAATGGTGTGCCACCGCATAGCGTAAGTACTTTTATATTATGTACTGCGCGGGCAAGTTTACGAATTTCTTTTGCTACTTGATCTGCTAATTCGCGCGTAGGGCAAAGTATCATAGACTGAATTCTAAAACGTTTAACTTCTAGTTTTTCTAGTAAAGCTAAACCAAAAGCAGCGGTTTTACCTGAGCCTGTTTTAGCTTGAGCAATAACATCTTTACCCATTAACATTTCAGGTAAACTTTGTGCTTGTATTGGCGTCATTTCTTGATAGCCAAGAGAAGATAAGTTTTGCACTAAATCTTTATGCAGGTTTAGTGAAGAAAAAGCTAATGAGCCTTTGCCGTTAGTAGTTGTTTCGCTCAAGGTTGTGCCTCTGTATTGTTCAAATTGAAATAATTTAAGATATAATAAACTTTCAAGGGAAAGTGAATAAGCGCATAATAACAGCAATCGACCTTTTCAGCTATTTAACACGAAAGAATAAACTATGAATCGTAAAAAGAAAATTAATGACACACTAAAAAAGAAGCAAAAAAAAGCGAATGCTAAATTACATACCAGTAATAAGCCTCGTTATATATCTAAAGCAGAAAGAGAAAAATTGGCATTAGAAGAAGCAGCTTCAAAAGAAACTGAAGAAAGTTAAGCCATCAAAATAGTCAAAAAAAAAGCTATGAATTATTTCACAGCTTTTCTAGTTTTAAATTTATTAATATTACGTTATACGATTATGATAAATTCATCTCTTGCACTTTCTCATGTGCTATTTCTGGCGCTGTACTTTGAGGTTTTTCATGTAAATTAGCTTTTAACTGACCTTTACGATGTTTTAAGGCCGCATCAAGTTTTTTAATTGCACTGGCAATGGCTGGGTACATTACATCATCAATTCCTTTTACTGATATACGTCCACCTTCATAGTTTGTTGTTACTTCAACCTGATGTTGATTATGCTCTTTAGACACGATAACGTCTAAGGCAATTAATGTTGGAAAATGACTTGCAATTTTAGAAAATTTTGCATCGATGTCTTCTTTTACTGAAGCAGAAATTTCAACGTGGTGACCAGAAAGATTTATTTTCATAGGTATTCCTTTTAACATTTACTTTAAACAGTACTGTGAAGTAAAGCTGAGATTAAACGTTGTAAAATGTAACGTCTTAATAAATAGTTGAGGGCATAAAAATAAAAAACAACCTCTGCCTAGTTATTTTTATTTACCCTCTATTTAAAAGTAGCTTAAAATCAGGATAATTGCTATTGATCTAGATTAAGAAATTGTAAGTAAAAACACAGTGTAGAATTAAAAGATTAAATGCATGATAATTAAAGAAAATATACCTGCTAGAATATCATCAAACATGATACCCGCCCCACCTGACATTTTCTTATCAATAAAAGAAATAGGCCAAGGTTTTAAAATATCAAAGACTCGAAATAATAAAAAGCCAACTAAAACAGTTTGCCAACTGACAGGCACCATAAACATTGTTATAAAATAGCCAACAAATTCATCCCATACAATGGCTGGGTGATCATGAACTCCTACATCATTTGCCGCTTTACCACAGATATAAATACCGGCGACACTCATAACAATTACCGCAGCTAAATAGTATGTTGGTGTTAACAATGCTAACAGTAAAAAAAGCGGAACTGCTGCTAAGGTACCAAAAGTACCCGGTGCTTTAGGGGCTAAACCACTACCAAACCCTAAAGCCAAAAACTGAACCGGTTGTTTAAGATCAAACAAAACCTTTGATTGGGAATTTTTCATAGTTATGCCGACGCTATTAGAAGTTATTTATTGTGAAGAAAAATGTTGAAAACCTGAGCTTTTAATTGCTACTGGTTTATTATTCAATGTAGTAGAAATAGTTTGCGATGCATTTATTTGTCCTATACAAGTGACCGAAGTACTTGTATGAGATAACGCAGTTTCTAATCCGACTTTTTTATCTTCAGAAACGGTAAACAATAATTCATAATCATCGCCACCATTAAGTGCTAACTCCACCGCATCTTCAAACAATTGTGATTTTTTCATAGTTTCAGATAAGGGAATAGCATCTAAAACAACATTTGCACCAACATTTGAAGCTTGGCAGATATGTCCTAGATCAGCAAGTAAGCCATCAGAAATGTCTATTGCCGCTGAAGCATATTCACGTAAAGCTTGACCTGCAAGTACACGTGGCCTTGGATAATCTAATTTTCTTTGAACATGTTCAATAGCTTCGCTATCCGTTAAAACACCTTCTTTGAGATGTAATAACGCTAAAGCAGCATCGCCTAAGTCACCGGTAACATAAAGCCAGTCACCGGCTTTAGCACCAGAGCGCGTTAAATATTGATCTTCAGCCGTTAACCCCTGTGCTGTTATCGTTATACTTAATGGCCCTTGCGTAGTGTCACCACCAATAAGCTCTACATTATAGAATTCACAAAGCTCAAAAACACCTGAGCAAAAATCAGTAAGCCACTCATCATTCACTTCAGGTACAGTAATAGCTAATGATATCCAACTAGGCTTTGCACCCATCGCAGCAATATCTGATAAATTTACCGCAACAGCTTTATGACCAATAGCTCTCGCTGCGGTACCTAAAGGAAAATGAACGCCAGCAACCAACGTATCCGTAGTGACAACAATTTTTTGATTTTTAGTACAAGAAACTACTGCACAATCATCACCTATTCCAAGAAGTACGTCTTTTCTTTGTACTGCTTGCTTGGTGAAGAATTCTTTTATGAGTTCAAATTCTTTCATAGCACTAACTATTTACTCTTTGGCATAAAGATTTATTACTCTTGAGGGCGAATTAATTTTACAGCTTTATCTAAAACGCCATTAATAAATTTATGGCTATCATCAGCAGCAAACAATTTCGCTAATTCAATCGCTTCATTAATGACCACGCGATAAGGTACGTCTTGGCATTCACTTAATTCGTATACAGCAACACGTAATATTGCCTTTTCAACATGATCAATATCATCAATTGGTCTATCAACATGTGGCGAAATGGCAAGATCTAATCCAGCTATATTGCCCGTTACACCACGTAAAAGTTGTTGAAAGTATTCAATATCAAAACGACGTTTGCTATTTTCTGAAATGAAATTAAGTTCCACGTCATTAACTGAGTTTTGACTAATTTGCCATGAATAAACAGCTTGAACCGCTAGTTCACGTGCTTTTCTTCTAGGAGAAGGTTTCACAATATGTATCCTAAATTTGAGAAAGAACGTTAACCATTTCTAATGCGCCAAGAGCTGCTTCTGCACCCTTATTACCCGCTTTAGTTCCAGCACGTTCAATAGCTTGTTCAATAGAATCAGTTGTAATAACACCAAAAGAAACAGGTATTTCTGATTCTAAACAAACTTGTGCTAAACCTTTGTTACACTCACCAGCAACAAAATCAAAGTGTGGCGTACCACCACGAATAACAGCACCAATGGCGATAATTGCATCAAAATCACCTTTTTTAGCAAGTTTTTTAGCTGCTAATGGTAATTCGTAAGCACCTGGCACACGAACAATAGTAATATCACTATCAGCAACACTACCGTGACGCTTAAGTGCATCAACTGCACCATCAAGTAAGCTATCAACTATAAAGTGATTAAAACGCGACACAACAATGGCAAATTTTTTGCCTTTAGCTTGAAATGAACCTTCAATAATATTCATCTAACTGTTTCCAATAAAGTTTATATCAAATTGACTGTGCTATTTTCTGTTAACAAGAAGCCAATCAAATGATAAGAGTAAAAAATTGCCGCAATTCTAACAAATTACGGCTAACTTCGGTATATGTTTATAACTTTTTAATGTTAATCTTCAAATTCATCTAAAAGTGCATCTATTGCAGCTTCTTCATCTTCATCAATAACGATGGGGGGATTACCATCATACACACGATAATTCATATTTTGAAAGTATGCATTTTTAATAAACTCATAGGAGTCTGTAGAATTTTCCAGTAACTGCTCTTGATCTTTTATTGACGATCGACTTTCTAAACCGATAATCCCTAAACGCACTACATTTGGCCAAAAATCAATAACAGCTAAAGGCCAATATAAACGATCGACGTAATCACCTACTTCTTCTCGAACAGAGCTAGGACCAAGCCCGGGTATAACAATGTATGGGCCATCTCCGACACCATAAACTCCTAATACTTCACCAAACTCTTCTTGTTCAGTAGACCATTCAAAATCACTTGCAGGATCATAAAAACCAAATAAACCTATAGTAGAATTGAGTACAAAGCGTCCCGTTGCTTTAGCGGCATTTTCCATTTTTAATTGTAGTAAGTTATTAATAATACTTGCAGGTTCATTTAAATTTAATGCCATATTATGTAAGCCCGTTCGTAAAAAAATGGGCATATTGGTGGTATAAAATTCAGACAACGGCTTAGCAACATACTTATCGGCATAATCCCAAGTAAAAGTCCAAAAAGGCCTATTGATAGACTCTAGAGGATCTCTTGGATCACTTAAACCTTCCTGAGCTGAAGGGGTAGTTGAACATCCAGATAAAATAAAAAAAGAAAGTAAAAATAAAATTCTAATAGAGTGGCTTAAAGCGTCTTTCACGAGGATTGTTCCTTGCCATGTTAATGCTAATTAATATGAGTAAAGAAATATTAATAAAGGTATAGGTATAAAGAGAACTAGTTTAACTTGTTTTTATTTCAGAAAACACTAGCCCTTAGCTTTATTTTGATAAACAGAGATTAACATTTCAACCTCGGCGTAAGGAAGTTCGCACTCAGTTACGATTTCGTCAATATCAGCACCTATCTTCGCTAACTTTATTGCTCGAGAGTAGAATTTATCATCACCTTTATCAGTTTGTAATTGCGAGATAAGATCTTGTTGGGAGTTCAATTGAGATTGAATAGCCTTAATTCTATGCTCTAACTGCTTAGATACAAATGTGTTATCAGTTAATGATTTTTCTTGCTGTAGAGATAGATTACGTATCTTCGTATTTAAATCATCGTTGGCTGATTGCAAGCTATTCACGAGTAATTCATGCGCTTGCGATTGAGACTCATAAACAGCAAACTTAGTGCTGTGCCGGGTTATTAAAACAAAAATAATAACCAAACATAAGATACTAATAACAAGTGCAACGATGGCAATAATAGGCACTGCTAGCAAAGACATAAATAGGCTAACTTACGGGTCTGTATAACAATCATAATAAGAGTAATTTCCAAAAAACGTAATTAAACAAGTGTTACCATTCACCAATGCAAAATAATTTATTAAAGAATATGGTTAACAGGAAGTAAAATGTAAGATACTGAATAAACCAATATCTTGGCACATACTCACCTGCTGACGTTCAAAAAACGATTAGAACTGTTTTAGTTCATCCCACTCTTCATCTGATAATAGTTTATCTAAATCGACTAAAATAAGTAGTTCACCATCACGATTAGATACACCTTGTATAAACTGAGCACTCTCTTCATTACCTACATTCGGTGCATCATCAATCTCAGAGGCTTTAAGGTAAACAACCTCGGAAGCACTATCAACCAATATACCTATCACTTGTTGTTCTAACTCAATAACAACGACACGAGTATTATCAGTAACATCACTAGGCTCTAAACCAAAACGAGAGCGAGTATCAATCACAGTGACAACATTACCACGTAAATTAATGATTCCAAGTACATAAACTGGAGCTCCAGGTACAGGCGCTACTTCACTGTAACGTAGAATTTCTTGTACTTGCATAACGTTAATACCATAAGTTTCATTCTCTAATTTGAACGTTACCCATTGAAGTACTTCATCATTTTCACCTTTTTTACCGCTTAAACTGCGTTTTTCGTCAGACATACCACTTGCCCCTCAATTATTTAAGACTTTTTAACTTATCTTTTAAGTTAATTATTATTTCGTATTTGTCGATTAAAGCTTACTAATGACATTATTAATCATCTTGATGAATTCCGCTACCATCATTAAGTAATTGAATTAATGAATTTACATCAAGTAAGGCGCACATTTTATCCTTTACTAAGCCAGCTAACCAAGGTCGCTTACTTGGTGCATCTAACCACTTTACTTCCTCTTGCTTTAAAACAACGGTATCAACTAGATTTTCTGCTGTTAAACCCCAAGCACTATTTCCTAGCATGATCACATACTGGTAATTTAATGAATCTTTCATCTTTTCATCGCACTTTTCGGGCATTACCCATAAGGCAGTATCAACAACATTAATTTTTTCATCTCGATACAACATTACACCTTTATACCATTCAGGTTTTCCCATTAGTGCCGTTGTTTTTTCTATCGGATGAATACCACCTAATTCAACTAACGGCACTGCAACAGTTAAACCACCAACATTAAAAAACAATGCCTGAAAATCACCATCACGATAAGTTTTATCTTCTTGTGGAGGTAAACTAGCTGAGCTTTTTTGTGCAACTATGGTATCTTGACGTTGTTCTGGAGTTCCTTCATCAATTGATATTTTTTTAGTATCAATTACTTTGTTTAAACTCTTTGTTGTTGAAACACTCGTTTCTTTAATATTTAATTCAGCATTAACATTCTTTAGCAGATTTTCTAACCGTTGTTCTTCAATTGATTTACTATCCTTTCTTTCCGGTAAATCATGTCTACTGCTATCTTCCATAGGAGGCTTATCTGTCAATAATTCTGACAGATAATTTTTCATAACTTTTTTACTAGCTGCTAATGATTTTGACATCTATTTGATACTTCTTTGCGCTGGCTTCAATAAATAATCCAATAAATTTTTATAGGAAAAAACACCCCTAGAATTTGGTGAATAATGTGAGGGGACTTTCTGTGCTAAACTTGCATTTCTAAAATTTGTATCAACAGGGATAATATTTGGCCAAATGTTATTTGGATAGGTTTTCTGTAAATGTTTATAAGCTAAGAGTGATGCTTTAGTTCGCTTATCAAACATTGTTCCCACAATAGTATAATTAAAGGGTTTCCCTTGTTCTATTGCCATCATATCCATAGTTTTAACCATACGTTCTAAGCCTTTCAATGCTAAAAACTCTGTTTGTACTGGTACTATTATTCTATCTGACGCAGCTAATGCATTAACCATAAGCACACCTATAATAGGCGGACAGTCTATCAACACATAATCATAACTTTGCGACAATTTTAACATTGCCTTTTTTAACACTAACCCCATACCATTTCTGGCACCTAATGAGCGATCTAAGGTTGCTAAGCCCATAGTTGCCGGTAATATGTCAATATTACTATATTGTGTTGGACATAAACTTTGTAGTATTTGCTCTTTAGATGCAACTTGAACGAATAAATCATAAACACTCAAGTCTAAATCTTCAGATTCAATACCAAAATAGTAACTTAAAGAAGCGTGTGGGTCTGTATCTACAAGTAATACCTTTTTACCACACTCAGCTAATAGACCAGCTAAAGCAATAGTAGTTGTTGTTTTGCCCACACCGCCTTTTTGATTTGCTACAGCCCAAACTTCCAATAGTTATTCCTATATTTAATTATCATCATTTTGTTGATTATTGCTTTGTTGAATCTTGTCTTCTGAAGAGCTCTCATTATTATTTCGTGTTGTAATTCTGATCCCTCCACCGGGCAACTGAATAACTTGGACTTTACCTGTATTACCATTTGCCTCTACAACGTTCATTTTATCTTTAACTTCTTCAATCGAATTACTAGGTGCTGCCAATGCTTCTACTTTTTTCAAACCATATTTCGAAACCGCAATCACAACTTTTCTATTCCGTGCTCGTCCTTCAGCTGTAGTATTATCGGCACTCGGTGAGTATTGCCCATAGCCTTCTATCGCCATACGAGCAGGGTTAACTCCTATCTTTTCCAATTCACGTAAAATAGCCGTTGCCCGAAAAACAGATAACTCCCAGTTAGATGAAAAGATTTCAGTGTTAATTGCTTGATTATCAGTATAGCCTCTTACTCTAACAAAGTTATTAACATCGCCAATAACATCATAAACAATACCTAAGATATTAGACGCAGTATTAGTGACAGAAGATGAACCGCTCGGAAATAATAAGCCACTATTAAGTTCTATCTCTAACCAATCACCATCAATTTTTACCTGAGAAAATCCTGACTCTATAAGATCAAAAAGTGCTGTGTGTAAATCAGCTTCTAAGGATGTTAAATTACTCCCGAGTTGTTCAGCTGAAATATTTAATAAATCTTTCTCATCATCAAATAACTCAGGACCCGCTTCTTCGACTATCCCATTTCCAAATAATATTTTATTAGATTTACTCGTATTAACATCAAGGATATCGTCGCCATGTCCTCGATTTTTTATTTTTTTATCATTTGCCTGAAAAACATGGCCAACTGATTCTGTAATACTTTCAAAAGCTTTATCATTTACCATTGCCATTGCATATAACACGACAAATAATGCAAAAAGAAGCGTCATATAATCAGCATAAGAAACCAACCAACGATGAACATTATCGTGTTCTACGTTATGCCTTCTTTTACGCAATCGTTTCACTGCTCTAACCTAAACGCTGAAAGTTTATTTTCTATCGCGTGTGGGTTTTCTCCATTAGCAATGGCGATCAACCCTTCAAAGATCATTTCTCTATACATAGTTTGTTGATGAACGATTTCTTTTATCTTATTGGCAACCGGCAGATAAATTAAGTTAGCAAAACCAACGCCATAAATAGTAGCAATAAACGCAGTAGCAATACCTTGCCCAAGCATTTCGGGCTCAGTTAAGTTCCCCATTGCATGTACTAAACCTAATACAGCACCAAGAATACCAATAGTTGGGCTATAGCCGCCCATCGATTCGAAAACATTTGCTGAGCGTAAATTATGCTCTCGATATAAATCTAAATCTAGCTCAAGAGACACACGTATATCTTCAATATCAGCTCCATCAACGAGTAAATTCAAGCCTTTTTGGGTATAACTATCCTCTTCATCAAGTGCTATAATTTCAAGCGATAAATAACCACTCTCTCTGGACTTACTCGCCCAAAGAACAATTTTTTTTATTCCTTCATCAATATCATAGGTAGGCGGAGTAAATACCCACTTTAATAAGGAAAACGCATGATAAAATTGACGACTTGAAGACTGCAACATAACAGCCCCTACAGTACCACCAACAACAATAATCAATGCAGGTAACTCAAATAATGCACCGATAGAGCCGCCATCAAGCATGAAACCTAAATAAATAGCAAATAAAGCAAGTAAAAGTCCAGCAATACTGAGCCTATCCATGCCTTATTTCCTTAAGAATAGAGCTCGCGATAGCATCTAAAGGTAGAGATAATTGAGAAATACCTGCAACTGTTACCGCTTGTGGCATACCATATACGACACAACTTTGTTCATCTTGCGCCCAGATTGTAGAACCACTCGCTTTTAACATACGAGAACCTTCTCTACCATCAGCCCCCATTCCTGTTAAGATAACACCTAAGACATTACCACCAAATACTTTACCTGCAGAACCAAAACTCACATCCACACTCGGTCTAAAAGTGATTTTTTCAGAGGTATCATCCATGATTTTAATTTTGGCATGTTGCTCTTTACCCGTAATAATCATTTGACGGCCACCTGGTGCTAAATATGCACAACCTGGCATAAGCGTATCGCCATCACTTGCTTCTTTTACGTTAATTTTACATAAAGAGTTTAACCTACTAGCAAATGCATTAGTAAAAGTTGCCGGCATATGTTGAATTAAAATAATTGGCAATGGAAAATCTTGAGGTAATTGCGTTAATATTTTTTGTAATGCTACAGGTCCCCCTGTAGAGGTACCTATTGCTAATAAATTATATTTTTTTCCAGAAGAAGTTTTAAGCGATGAGGCTTGTTTCTGACTACTAATAGGAGTTTCAGGTACAATCGGCTTTCGAGTACCAGCCGGTACTTTACTGCTTATATTACGATTTACTAGTGTAGTGCGTTCTCTTGATAGATGACGTCTAGATACACCACCTTTTTTTGCGAGTTGAATTACACGTTGTCGTAATAGACTACCCGCCTCATCACTATTTTGTGCTATTTCACTAAATTTTTTAGGTAAAAAATCTAAGGCTCCTGCCTCGAGAGCATCTAGAGTGGCTTTGGCCCCTTGATGAGTTAGTGAAGAAAACATTAAAATAGCGGTAGGCGATCGCGCCATTATTTTTTTTACTGCATCAATACCATTCAAAACAGGCATTTCGATGTCCATAGTAATGACATCAGGTTTAAGTAAAAGAGCTTTATCTACCGCCTCTTGTCCATTAACAGCAACATCAATAACTTCTAGCTGTGGATCTTTATTTAAAATATCAGTGACTCGTCGTCTAAAAAAACTTGAATCATCAACAACGAGTACTTTATAGGTCATTTACTTCATCTACCTTTATAATTAGTCTATTTTATGAGTGCAACTTTCTATTTACTGGCGATTTTTTAGCATAAAATTTTAGCATATTAGGGATATCTATAATTAACGCAATACCACCATCACTGGTAATAGTTGCTCCCGCCATACCTGGAGTTCCATGTAATAATCTATCTAGTGGCTTAATAACCACTTCTTCTTGCCCAATTAATCGATCAACAACAAAAGCAACTTGTTGGTTTCCTAGTTGCACTATTACAACATGACCTTGTTCTCGGCTTTTATTTTCATAATTTTTGACAAGCCATTGATCTAAATAAAATAATGGAATTGCTTTTTCACGAACAATAATAGTTAACTGGCCATCAACACTATTTGTTTTAGTTAAATCTAAGTGAAATATTTCATTAACTGCCGCAAGAGGTAATGCAAATGTTTGCTCACCAACAACAACCATTAACGTTGGTAATATTGCTAACGTCAGTGGCACTTTTATTTCTAAAATTGTGCCTACACCCATCTCAGAATCAATATCAACAGCACCATTTAATTGGGTGATTTTGGTTTTAACAACATCCATACCAACGCCACGCCCTGATACTTCAGAAATTTCTGTTTTGGTTGAGAAGCCAGGCGCAAAAATCAAACTAAAGGCTTCTTTGTCTGACATTCTTGCGGCGGTATCGACGTCTAATACACCACGTTTCATCGCTATTTCTTTTAACTTTTCAGCATTCATACCCGCACCATCATCTTTAATGGTTAACAGGATATGATCACCTTCTTGAGAGGCTGATAACGTAACAGTACCTTGACGTGGCTTTCCTTGAGCTTGGCGCACATCAGGCATCTCAATCCCATGATCCACAGAGTTACGAACCAAATGCACCAAAGGATCCGCTAAAGCTTCCACTAAATTTTTGTCTAAATCCGTGTCTTCTCCTTCCAACACCAACTGTATATCTTTATTAAGACTACGAGCTAAGTCTCGTACAACCCGAGGAAATCGTCCAAAAACTTTCTTAATAGGCTGCATACGAGTTTTCATTACCGCACCTTGCAAGTCGGTGGTAACGGCATCTAGATTTGAAACAGCCTTGGTTAAATTTTCATCATCAGACGTCAACCCAAGGCTTGTTAAGCGATTTCTAACTAATACTAACTCACCAACCATATTCATGATTTTATCAAGTCGTTTAGTATCAACACGCACGGTTGTTTCACCCTGAGGTGTTGATGGTTGCGCTGCTTTCTTAGCTACTGGTGGCTTACTTACCGCTGGTTTTACTTCTGCTGTAGCAGCTGGCTTTGAACTTTCCGTATTTGTTGTCACGGGAGTAGGCTTTGCCATAGAAGGTTGAGTTGGCGCAACTGAAGCTGCACTGCTAGCTTTAGGCGCATTACCTTTACCGTGCAATTCATCAAGTAAGCTTTCAAACTCATCATCATTTATTTCATCAGATGAATTATTTACAATAGAAGAAGATGTCTCTTTTACTTCTGACGAAAATGCTCCTTGACCATGAAGTTCATCCAATAACGACTCAAATTCATCGTCAGAAATTTCATCACTTGACTCTGGAGTAACAGGCGGCTTAACTGCAGGTTCAGGTGCAGATGAATGACTAGCACTGCCATGTAACTCATCAAGTAAGCGTTCAAACTCATCTTCACTCATATCCCCGTCTAAATCAGAGCTTGTATTATCTACAGATTCAGTTTCAGGGAGAGAAGTTTCAGGGATGGGGGCTTCAGGGATAGAAGCTTCAGCGCTTTCTGGCTGACTTAAACGGTGTAATTCTGCTAATAATTCAGCTTCAGCAGGTACTAGCGCCTCTCTATTTTTCACTAACGCAAACATATCATTGATAGTATCAAGCGCTGATAAAATAGTGTCCATTAACTCTGAATTTACTTTACGTTGCCCAGTACGCAGTAAATCAAATATATTCTCTGCACCATGACAAACGTCAACAAGGTCATTTAAAGCCAGAAAACCTGCGCCACCTTTAACTGTATGAAAACCTCGAAAAATTGCATTAAGTAAATCGGCATTATCAACATCATTTTCAAGTTCAACGAGTTGCTCCGAAAGCTGCTCGAGTATTTCACCCGCTTCGACTAAAAAGTCTTGTAGAATTTCTTCATCTGCTTCAAATGACATTCACTAACTCCCGTTAAAAACCTAAACTTGATAAAAGATCATCAACATCATCTTGATCTTCAACAATATCATTTCTTTTTTCTTTATTAACTATTGGCCCTTCAACTAAGTTATCACCGACTTTAGGCGCTGATTTAGTCTGTCCATCTTCTGAAGAAATACCAAATGCCGTCAACATGTTAATTAAGCTCTCTTCAACTTCACGTACCAAATCAATGACTTTACGAATAACTTGTCCTGTTAAGTCCTGAAAATCTTGAGCCATTAATACATCAGTCATCAAACCATGAATATGAGCCGTCTCTTTACCTGTCGTAATTAATAAGCTATCAATATCAACACATAAACTTTTAAACTCTTTTAAATCTATCTCATTGTTCATTAGTTTAGACCATGCAGGTTTAACTGCACTAACTTGACTAGAAATATCTTCAATTACTGGAAAAATAGACTCAACTGCATCCATCGTTTTATTTGCAGCTTCTTCAGTACGAGTAATCACATAATTCAAACGCTCTTTAGCATCAGGAATTTCAGCTGTTGCTAAGTCATTTAATCGAGAATCTAACTGAAAATTTGTTAAAGAGTCATGTAATTGACGAGTTAACTTACCTATTTCTGCAAATAGTTCAGAGTTAATTGGGTTTTGAATCGCTGCCACAAGTGCATCAGCTTTTTCTTGTTGTCCTGTTTCTAAAAGTTCAACTAAAGATTTAGCCTGCTCCAAAGAAACACGCCCCACCATTGCCATACTCATGCAAAGTCCTTAATACTTAAGTTAAATTAATCAATTTTCTGAAGTAGCTTTAACTAGCTAGTCTAAATAAAATTAACCTAGACGTTCAAAAATTTTATTTAATTTAGCTTTGAGTGTTGCAGCCGTAAAAGGTTTAACAATGTAACCGTTAACACCAGCCTGAGCTGCCATAACGATTTGTTCCTTTTTCGCTTCAGCTGTAATTAATAATACTGGGATATGGGCTAAACGTGAATCTGCACGTATAGCTTTCAACAAATCAATACCTTGCATTCCTGGCATATTCCAATCTGTTACAACAAAGTCAAAATCACCATTTTGAAGCATAGGTAAGGCAGTACTGCCATCATCCGCTTCTTGAATGTTTGTAAAGCCTAAATCGCGTAACAAATTCTTTACTATACGTCTCATTGTTGAAAAATCATCAACAACTAGCACTTTCATATTTTTATCCAAGGCACCCTCCGGCGAAACATTCAAAATTTTTATAGGTTAACACAGTTATAATTCTACTTAATTTTGCCAAGATTGCATACGTGCTTTTAATCGATGCATTGCTTGACTATGAATTTGACTAACCCGAGATTCACTAACATCGAGTACAGCGCCAATTTCACGTAAATTCAATTCTTCATCATAATATAGAGACAGTACTAGAGCTTCACGTTCAGGTAAAGAACTAATACATTCACTTAACCCTTCTTTAAAGGCACTATGCTCGATACTTTGATACGGATCATCACCGTGATAAGTTTCATCAAACTTCAGTGCATCTTCACTCATTCCTAAGTCTTCGATACCGAGTATTTTACCAGAACTGACCTCACTAAGTATATGATGATACTCATTTAATGAAATTTCAAGTTTTTCAGCAACTTCTATATCAGTAACATCTCTGCCTAATGTTGCCTCTAATTGCTTAATTGCCTCACTGACCATGCGGCTATTTTTATGTACTGATCTAGGAGTCCAGTCGCCACGGCGTATTTCATCTAGCATAGCACCTCGAATACGGATGCCAGCAAAAGTTTCAAAACTAGCGCCTTTAGTGTTATCAAAGTTATTTGCAGCTTCAAATAAACCAATCATTCCTGATTGAATTAGGTCATCAACAATAACACTTGCCGGTAATCGAGCAAGTAAATGATAAGCAATTCGCTTAACCAACACTGTATGCTGTTCAAGCAACACAGTTTTATCAATTAAATTGTTATAGGCTTTAGTTTTTGCCACTTTTTGCTATTCCCACCAAAATATTTTTATATATTTATTATTTATATCAGTTACTTGATAACACAATATGAACGAGATATTAGTAATCGAGTAGCTGTTCAATAAAGAACTCTAAATGACCTGATGCTTGTTTTGGTATAGGCCAGCTATTAACATTCTTTGCTAATTCCTTAAACGCTATTGCTGCTGGTGAGTTAGGAAAAGCTTCAACAATGGCTTGTTGTTTGCGTACTGATTTTCTAATATTTTCATCGAATGGAATAACACCAACTAACTCCAGTGCTACATCTAAAAATCTATCAGTTACTTTCGTTAGTTTGGAAAATAATTGTTGCCCTTCTTTAGGTGTACGAACCATATTAGCAACAACTTTAAATTTGAATACATTATGATCACGGCTTAATAGTTTCATTAATGCATAACAATCGGTAATTGACGTGGGTTCATCACAAACAACTAAGACTACGTCTTGTGCTGCTCGAGTAAAACTCAGTACCATATCCGAGATACCGGCTGCAGTATCAACGATCAGTACATCAAATTGAGTATTCATTTCACTAAAAGCACGAATCAACCCTGCATGTTCAGCAGGAGTAAGGTCAACCATCGATTGAGAGCCAGAAGTAGCCGGTATGATTTTTATATTACGGGGGCCTGTAATAATAATATCATCAAGCTCACATTCACCTGATAATACATGAGAAAGGTTTCGTTTTACTCTTAACCCTAACATCACATCGACATTAGCCAACCCTAAATCGGCATCTAGCACTAATACTCTTTTCCCTTGCTGTCCAAGGGCTATAGCCGTGTTTAATGAAACATTGGTTTTACCAACGCCACCTTTACCACCAGAAACTGCTATTACTTTAACTTTTTTTAAGTCTTGCATTTTTCTTAAGCCGCTCGCTTGATCTGCCATTTATTACTTCTTATATTATCGCTTTATTTTAACTAAAAATACTGCAATTTAAAATACATCTATATCGCCACCGCTGGCGTTATCGGCATTGGTCTTGCTGTACGTTGAACATAAGCTGCATTCTTCTTTGCTGCGTTTGCTGCCATTTTATCTGCAAGCGTAACTAATTTCTCAGCATTTGCAACTTTAATATCTTCTGGAACTCTTTGTCCATCAGTAAGATAACCTATTGGCAGGCCATTTTGAATTGAAGTTGTAATTATTTCGCCAACACTCACACTTTCATCAAGTTTAGTATAAATACAACCCGATAGTGGTACTTTTTTAAAGCGATCAACATTTTCTTGCATAACTTGCTGCTGGCTATTAGCAGCTAACACTAAGTAATTTCTTATTCTCACTCTAGCATTAGATACTAAATTAGCTAAATTTTCGGCTAAACGTATATCTCTTTGCCCCATACCGGCAGTATCAATTAAAATTAATTTCTTTTGAGAAAACTGTTCAAGCAACAAGTCTAATGCTTGGCTATCTTTTGCTAACTTAACTTGACAACCAATAATTTTTCCATAAGTAGCCAGTTGTTCAAAACCCGCTATTCTAAAGGTATCCGTTGATATAAGAGCAACTTGCTCATGGCCGTGAACTTGAGAGAAACGTGCTGCTAGCTTAGCAATTGTTGTTGTTTTCCCTACGCCTGTAGGACCAACTAATGCAACAATACCACCACGATGAATTATATCATTTTGCGTCGTATTAAGTTGTTCACCAATTAACTTAGTCGCTTGTTGCCAAGCTTGTTCATCATGGTATTTAGAAGGAACATAACCTGCTATTTGATCAGCAATTTGTTCATTTAAACCTAACCCTAATAAACGGTTAACTAACACAGCACGTTGAGGCTCTTTTTGCGCCATATCTTGCCACATAAGACCCGATACTTGATGTTCAAGTAACTTTCTTATTGAAGCCATCTCTTGTTGCATTTTATCAAAATCTTGTTGGCTAACATGACTATTTGCATCTACATCATGTTCTGACAAAGGGACTGACTGTAATTTTTCAGCCATTTGTTCAGCTTCTAATGAAGTGTGCCCTTCAAACTGAGCATGCTCATTATTATGATTTACTTCTGGTGCAGGAATTGTTCCATCAGGCTTTGAATGACGTAAGCGTTGAGTAAAATTACGTAATTGATCTTCAATATTCTCGTCTTCACTCACAACTTGATTATTCTGCTGAATATGCCCCTGTTGAGCATAAGCTTGCTCAGACTGATCATTAGATTGTTGGTTCGATGAATGATGTTGAACCTGCCGACTTAACAGTGCTGACAAACTATCAACAGGCTCGGTAGTACTGTTGGCGATATTATGACCTACCTGTGCTTCAGGTACAGCGATATTTGTTGCCTCAGCACTTTGAATATTAACCGTATCATTTTGTATTTCACGGTTATTTTCATTAACTGTAGAAGGATTAACCTGTGGAGAAGGTGCACTTACTGGCGCTGATTGGCTGTAATCAACTGCAGCCATCAATTCAACACCTTCAGGTATTTTTTTATTAGACATGATTACGGCATCTACGCCTAATTCTTCTTTAATTTGTGCTAATGCGCTACGCATATCTTTGCCAACAAAACGTCTTATTTTCACAGTTAACTCCTTATTTAGCTACGAGCGACTAAACTTTACTCTGCAACTTATCATGCTCGATACTTATGCTGCTCGTTACTTTTTATTTGGTATTTTATTTACCCAAATTATTAGTTACTGCCCAATAGCACTTACAATTTTAATTTGTTTATCATCAGGTATTTCTTGATAAGAAATAACCCTTAAGCCTGGTATGGTATATTTTACAAATTTAGCTAACACTGAACGTAAAATACCGGATGTTAATAAAATTGGGGTATCACCGGCTAATTCTTGCTGCTGAGCACCCTCATTTAATGATTTTTGTAAACGTTCAGCTAAACCAGGTTCAATACCCGCACCATCATCTCCAGCCATCTGCATAGACTGATGCAACATTTGTTCCAACTCAGGCGCCAAGGTTATGACAGGTATTTCAAGTGCCGATCCGACCAGATCTTGAATAATAAATTTACGTAAGCTAATTCTTACCGCTGCGGTTAGAACTTCTGCATCTTGGCTTTTAGGACCGTACTCAACAAGTGTTTGTATAATTGAACGCATATCACGGACAGCAACACCTTCATTCATTAAACTTTGCAATACCTTAACAACGGTGCCCAGAGATAATGTATCAGGAATAAAGCCTTCAACGAGCTTAGGATAAGTTTTAGCTAGAATATCAATAAGATTTTGTACTTCTTCATGGCCTAACAGTTGAGCAGCATTATTTGTTAGAATTTGGCTTAAATGAGTTGCTAAAACAGTCGCAGAATCAACCACGGTATATCCTAATGTTTGTGCTTGCTCTCGTTGATCTTGCTTAATCCAAACAGCATCTAACCCGAAAGCAGGATCTTTAGTTGGTACACCATCAAGCTTTCCAAAAACCTGCCCAGGGTTAATCGCTAATTCTTGGTCGTGTCGTATTTCTGCACTTCCAACGGTGACACCCATTAATGAGATTTGATAACTATTAGGATCTAAATCTAGGTTGTCACGAATATGAACAGCAGGCACCAAAAAGCCAAATTCTTGTGATAACTTTTTACGCACACCTTTAATTCGGCTAAGTAATTCGCCACCTTGTGCTTTATCGACTAACGGAATTAATCGATAACCAATCTCTAAACCAATAACATCAACATGATTAACATCATCCCAACCCAATTCTTTAATTTCTTCTTCTTTTTGCTGACTTTGTACTTGTGCTTCTTCTGCCACTTTTTCTAATGCCATGGCTTTAGTAATTTTATGCTTGCTACCAAAATAAGCGAATGCAGCAATAACGCTAGCAAACAGTAAAAATGCAAAATGTGGCATTCCAGGAATAATACCAATAACAAACATAACGCCTGCTGCAATATAAAGTGATTTCTCTTGTCCTAGTTGGCTGCTTACTTGTTCACCCATGTCTTGCGAGGTATTTTGACGCGTTACTACAATTGCAGTTGCTACAGAAAGCAGTAACCCTGGAATTTGCGCCACTAAACCATCACCAATGGTTAATAAAGTATATATTTCAACAGCTTCATTAAAGCTAAGGTCATGCTGAACCATCCCAATCACTAACCCACCAATAATATTGATGAATAAAATTAAAATCCCTGCTACAGCATCGCCTTTAACAAATTTACTTGCACCATCCATCGAACCATAAAAGTCGGCTTCACTGGTTACTTCAATGCGGCGCTCTCTTGCTTGCTCTGCATTGATAAAGCCAGCATTTAAATCAGCATCTATTGCCATTTGTTTACCTGGCATAGCATCAAGCGTAAAACGCGCTGTAACTTCAGCAATACGTCCCGCACCTTTAGTTACTACAACAAAATTGATAATAATTAGGATAAGAAATACAACTAAGCCAACGGCATAATTGCCACCAATAACAACAGAGCCAAAAGCTTCAATAACTTTACCAGCAGCATCTGTTCCTTCATGCCCTTCAAGTAAAACCACTCGAGTACTGGCAACATTAAGTGCTAAGCGAAGTATGGTTGCAATAAGAATAACGGAAGGGAAGGAGCCAAATTCTAAAGGCTTAAGCGTATAAACAGTGATTAATAACACCACCAAAGATAATGCAATGTTAAATGAAAAAAGTACATCCAGTAACCAAGCTGGCATCGGTAAAATAACCATACCAAGAGCAGCCATTACTAAAATAGGCGTACCTAGTCCTGAAATATGAGATAATTTTTTTTTATCGAATTTATTGAAAAAGGCGGTTAATTGCATTTGATACTGCTGCTCTTTATGATGAATTTTTGACGCTAACGATGGAATTGCAAAAGCTATACCAAAAGGTAAGACAGTACTACTTTAATATTTAAACTCATCGGGAATAGGTAATTTTTTAGCGATAGGGATAGGCTTTTTACCTCGCCCTTTTTTATGTTCATTAAGTTGAAAAATAAATGCTAGTACTTGTGCTACTGCTGCATATAGCTCTTCAGGGATATCTTGATCAACCTCTGCAGTATAATATAACGATCTTGCTAAAGCCGGTGACTGAACAATTTCAACGTCATGTTCTTTGGCAATGGTGCGAATATGTATTGCCATTTCATCTATACCTTTTGCTACCAGTTGCGGTGCTCCTCCCATATCAGCATCATACTTTAATGCCACGCTATAATGGGTAGGGTTGGTGATGACAACATCTGAATTAGGTACTTCGCCCATCATCCGTCGTTGCGACATTTCATATTGTGTTTGCTTGATACGCCCTTTAATTTCAGGGTTACCTTCAGTACTTTTATATTCGTCTTTAATTTCTTGCTTAGTCATTTTAAGTTGGCGTGTATGATTCCAAACTTGATAGGGTGCGTCTATAACAACAATAAGACCAATAGATAGCGCTAACGCTAAAAACATCCACAATAACATATTTACCGCATGACCAAAATTTAACGGTATAGCTTCTAAACTAAGCCCTAAAATTTGTGAAAAAAGCCCTTTAAGTAATAAAAAAGCGACAATAAAGACAACAAAAAACTTTAAAATAGATTTTACTAATTCAACGCCTGCTTGGACACCAAACATACGTTTAAAGCCAGCAAGTGGCGAAAGTCGACTTGCTTTTGGTGCCATAGCTTCCCAAGAAAAAGCCATCCCCCCCAACATGGTATTGCCAATGAATGCAGCGACCATAATAATAAAAAAAATAGCTAGAACGGGGAAGATAATATTGTTTGTTGCACTATAAATAACGCCTACTATAGCGTGTGGATCCATCGCTTCATTACGCGTTAATGAAAACAAGCGTTTCATCGAGCTTGATAAAGCATCAACCAAGGAGCTCCCCATTACCATCAGAGCAAAGGCACTTCCAACTAAAACAAACATGGTACCTAGATCTTTGGATCGGGCTATTTGACCTTTTTTTCGTGCGTCAGTGAGCTTTTTTGCCGTTGGCTCTTCACTTTTTTCACCGCTATCTGACTCAGCCATGCAGTACTACCCTAAAAATATAATGCTTTAAGTATACAAGTTCACTATAGTTCACATCCATATAAAATTCCTTAACTAACCTGAACTTGATTTAAGATATTTTTTATTACTTAAAACTTTTAATATGACTACTTTTATTATACGCCAGCTTACGCGTTTGTTACTTTAGTTCAGAAAACACGACGAAAACTTCGCGTTAATTGCTAATTTATGACAAGTAAATTTCACGATTAAGTCAAAAAATAGTGGCTAGAGAAAGGGTTTATTAGCCCAACACAAAATAACTGTACTTATTTGATATTATGGCCCAGCACAATCAATTAAGTAACAACTAAAGTCTAATGCTCTTTGCCATTGTAATTCAAAATGAGTAAGGAAGTTACCAAAGGTTAACCACATAATCAATAAGCCCGCCATCATAGTAATAGGAAACCCTATTGCAAATATATTAAGCTGTGGTGCGGCCCTAGTCATCACGCCAAATGAAAAATTAATTAACAACATCGCCGTTAAAGGCGCTAACGAAAGTGATAAAGCCGTTGCAAACATCCATTTTCCCCATAGTACCATTTCTTGATATTTAACACTGGCGAACTGTTCATTACCAATAGGAAGGGTGTCGAAACTCGCTACTACAAATTGCAAGTAAGCTAAATGACCATCCATAGTCCAAAAGAGTAATGTGGATAATATTAAGAAAAACTGACCAACCGCTGGTACGTTCATACCACTAGCCGGATCGACCAATGAAGCAAAACCTAAACCTGATTGCATGGCAATTATTTGGCCTGCTAAAGTAAAAGTATCAACGACCATCACGGTTATAAAACCTAAACTAATACCAATAAGTATTTGCTGCCCTATCAATAAGAAAGTAGTAAGAGATAAGAGTTGTTCGACATTAGTCGGCGGTATTGCGGGCATAATTGCGATGGTAAGCGCCACACATAAAAATAGCTTAATACGAGTCGGAATAGTACGAGCACCTAAACCAACCATCATCATCACTAAAGCAGAAATACGAGTGAAAGGAAGAATGAAATCTGCAATATATTGGCTAACAATTGACTCGGTGAACTCCATTAGTTTACAACGCTTGGAATACTAGCAACTAATCTGAAGGTGTAATCCATCAGTTTTTGTACCCCCCAATGACCGCCATAAATAACGGCGAGTAATGTAACAATTAAACGAGGTAAAAAGCTTAATGTTTGTTCATTAATTGATGTTGCAGCTTGAAATATAGCTACAAGCAAGCCGATAAATAAACTCGGTAAAATTACAGCACTTACGAGAAGGATTACTAGTAACAAAGCATCTCTTAATATATCTACAAAGACTTCTGGTCCCATCTTATATTCTCTTATATAACTAATATATGCTAAGTACCTAACCCATAACTGGTTGCAATAGTACCAATAACTAAATTCCAGCCATCCACTAAAACAAATAACATTAATTTAAAGGGGAGTGAAACAATCATAGGTGAGAGCATCATCATTCCCATCGCCATTAAAATACTCGCAACCACCAAATCAATAATCAAAAAAGGAATAAATAATATAAAGCCTATTTGAAAAGCTGTTTTTAATTCACTAATAATAAACGCTGGAATAATAACTCTCATGGGTAAATCAGTAGGTTGGTCAACAGCTTCAATTCCAGCCATTGAAGCTAAAGTATCTAAGTCTTTTAAGCGGGTTTGCTCAAGCATAAAGGCCCTTAATGGAACTTTACCTTTATCAATAGCCTCGACAGAAGTTAATTGATCTGCAATATAGGGCTGAATTGCCACTTCATTTATTTGATTGTAAACAGGTGTCATGATGAAGAGCGTCATAAATAACGTTAAACCAATAATCACCTGGTTTGATGGCGTTTGCTGTAAACCAAAAGCTTGACGAAGTATGGCCATCACAACCACAATACGTGTAAAAGAGGTCATCATTATAACAGCCGCAGGAATAAAGCTTAACGCTGTCATAAACATTAAAATTTGCAACGTTACTGAATACTCTTGAGAGCCATCAGAATTCGTTGTTAATTTTAAAGCTGACATTGATAAATCTTCAGCAGCAAAAGCACCAAAACTTAATGTTGATACTAACAATGAGAATAAAACCAACCAGGCAATTTTTTTCATAGTCACTTATTTATTATTTTTGATGTTATGTATTGTTTCATTAGTCGTGATACTACTATGACCTTCTGTTTTAACTGTATTTTTCTGAAGAAAAGACAGGACACCGCTAGATAAAGCTACAGCTTTTCCTGTTTGCACCTCTAGCGGTTTATCTAACGTTTTAAGTAAAGATACTTGCTGCGCAGAAACACCTAAAACCAATTGTTCTTCACCTATTTGAAGTACAACCACTCTTTCTTTAGCACCTAAAGATAAGTTGGCAATAATACTTAATCGATTTGAGTTTTGTTGTGTAAGATTAAAACGCTTTAAAACAAAACCACTAACAATAATTAATGCCAACACCATTAATAAAGACATAATCATGCTGCCAACATCAAGGTTTGAATTAACATGTTTACCGACTTCTGGCGCTTTTTCTGTAACGGCCGTTTCGTTTACATTCGCTGAATCTACGTTTTCAGCATTTTCAATCTCACTCTTTTTACCCACTTCAAGATCAACCTGAGAAGTTTCCTCACTGTTCGATGTCTTATTAAAAACTTTATTATCAGTCACTTCTTGTGCAAAAGATACCGGAGTAAACACAACCAAAGCACAAAAAAATAAAACGATTATTTTAACCATTATTTTAACTTCTTAATTCGTTCTATCTGACTAATTACATCCGTTAAACGAATACCAAATTTATCATTAACCACCACAACTTCACCATGAGCTATCAGGGTACCATTAACCAAAACATCAAGTGCTTCACCAGCTACGCGATCTAGCTCAACCACAGAGCCTTGATTAAGCTGTAATAAATTTCGAATACTAAGATTACTTCGACCAACTTCCATAGAGATAGTCACTGGAATATCTAAAATAGTATCCAGCTTACGTTTTTCTTCACCTGTGATTGGTCTTTCGTCTTCGGTCAATTCTTCTAATTCAACTTTTTTTGCTTGATTAGCTTTTTCTGCAGACGCTTCAGCTTGCTCATCTAATGCCTCATCCCACATACTTAAATCTTCTTCATTATCATCGCTCATACCGCTTGCCTCAATGTCAATTCTTTACAATTAATGTTCTATACCCGATAAGTATTACAAATCATCTTCTAAAAGTTCCAGTTCTGCGTCGCTGTCAAGGCGCTTGCCGCCTTTAGTCAAAATAGTTAATTCCGATTTAACAGATTCAGGACGTTTAATTTTTTCTTCTATTTTTAACGCTATATTTTCACGACTACGGCCTAGCTTAGCTCTAAAGGTAGGTAAGTCTTCAATTAAGACCGTAATATATTCAGGCATTTCTATCGGAATAATATCGCCTGCTTGTAGCTCCATTAACTGATTTAATGGTATGTCTACTTCTAAAAATTTAGTATTTAGTGCAACAGGCACATCCATAATTTCATCACGCAATGCCTTAGACCAGCGCATATCTGTATCTTCTTTATCACTTTGCACACCCGCATCAAGTAATTCTCGAATAGGCTCAAGCATTGCGTAAGGCAGAGCAATATGAAAATCCCCTCCTCCACCATCAAGCTCAATATGGAAAGAGCTGATAACAACCACTTCTGTTGGGCTTGCAATGTTTGCCATTGATGGGTTCACTTCTGAGTCTAAATACTCAAAAGAAACATCCATCACAGGCGACCAAGATTCTTTATAATCTTCAAAAATTAATTTTAATAACATTTGAATAATACGACGCTCGGTCGGAGTAAATTCTCGACCTTCAATTTTCGCGTGATAGCGACCATCTCCGCCAAAAAAGTTGTCAACTAAAATGAAAACTAAGCGTGCTTCCATGGTAATAAGGCCAGTGCCTTTTAAGGGACGAAAACGTACCATGTTTAAACTTGTAGGCACAAATAAAGTATGTATATATTCACCAAACTTTATCATTTGAATGCCGTTTATCGATACTTCAGCGGTTCTACGCATCATATTAAATAAGCTAATACGCATATGACGAGCAAACCGTTCGTTCACCATTTCCAACGTCGGCATACGACCACGAACAATGCGATCTTGCGAAGAAAAATCATAGTCAGAACTGCCATCCTCTCGAGTTGGGGAATCTTCAACTATTTGTTCTTCTTCAACATCATCAACACCATGTAAAAGCGCATCAATTTCGTCTTGGGATAATAAATCACTCACGCGTCATACTCTTTTCGCCCATATTGGCTTCATTTAACCTAGTTAATATACATTCATATGAACACTATCAACGGTCACTGTCATTGTAAACTAGCAGCCAATTATTCGCTGCTTTTTCAAAAAATTATTGCATTATAAAGCCGGTAAACAGAACTTTTTCAACCGTCTCATTTCCTTTAAGATCTTTCATTACTAGTTGTACTGCAGAAAGTGATTGATCTTTCAATACTTCCTTACCTACACTAGTTGCTAAATCGTCAGCATTGGCTTGTGAAAAAATATTTAATAAAGTACTTTCAATTAAAGGTATATGCATTTTAGCATTCTCTTCATTATCAGCACCTCGAACCAACAATTGTACACGTATTTCAATAAAACGATCACGAGTAGCACCTGGAATATTAAAGCGAAATGGTCTTGGCATAGGAACATAAAGTGCTGAACCAACTTGAGCAGGTGCATTTTCATCAGCATTAGCTTCATTAGAGGAGCCTTGGCTAGATTTAGCTTGCTCTGATGTATCGCCTCCATTGTTCCCCATAAAAAAGTAATAGCCGCCACCAGCGATTAATACTACGGCTATGATCGCAATAATAATGATCATTTTTTTCTTTTTGCCGCCGCCATCTAATTCTAGTTCGTTTTTTTTACCTTTTTCGTCAGCCATAACTTACCTTTAGCTATTTATTAGTAAACATTAGTAAACTATATCCTTGAATAGCACTCTAGCCAATGTGTTTTCATCAACTTAGTGATATTTAGCCTAATTTATCTGCAATTTTATTCATATATTTTTTTTATGCATAATAATCGATAACTTTAGTTGAGGTATCCGATATTCTAGCTGATAAACTATGTTCTACCACATCACTAGCATCTGCCGTGTTTTGTGAGAATTGACTGTGGTTACCTCCACTACTTGCTTCAGCATCTGATTGCTGAGACTGTTGCTCAACATTCGCATCTCCAACATCAACACCTTGTTCAGCTAATAGATCTCTTAACTTATGCATGTTTTGCTCAAAAGCTTCTTTAGCCTGTTGATTTTGAACAACAAAATTAACAGTTGCTTGTTCACCTTGCAAGTTAACTCTTACTTGCACGTTACCTAATTCAGGCGGGTCGAGTGTAATATCAAATTGCTGTAATTTTTGTGAAATAACTAACATCACTTTATCTTTTACTGCGTCGGCAAAATCTCGTCTAAAAATTGAAATAGTTTCCTGATGTAATTGGATGTTAGTTTTTTGACTTTGTACTACTTCGCCATTGGCTGTTAATGCCAATGCATCAGATGATTGTTGCTCTACTCTATCGTAAGCATCTTGTGTTGTCTTACTCGCCTCACCAATAAAATTACTACGATTATTCGGTTCAATAATATCTGCTGTAGTACTAGCCTTATTATTTACGCTCTTATTACCATCAGCATCTACTATTTTATTTTGCCCAATAAGTTTATCAATTGACTGTTCATTCAAGACTTCTTCAGGCTCAAACGTACTAGCTTCTTCCATGCTAGACGCAACTGAAGCTTGTCCTAAATTAGTAGGCACTGCATTTTTATTGATAACCTGTGAAGTTAAATTATCATTATTTTTTACTATGCCACTTTGAGTTTTACTACTTTCAACAACAGTATCAACTTCAGCTGTGGTTAACTCATTTTTTAAAACGCTAACCCCATTATCAGTTTTCATTAGCTTTTCATTAATTGTTGATTTTACTTCACTGTCGCTACCATCATCAGCTCCAATTGAAGTTCCTAACACCTCTCTTACCGATCCACTGATATTATTCGGGTTAACTTCTTTGCTAGCCGTCATAAGGTTTTGCTGTAAATTATCGCTTTTTACTTCAGTGCCTACTGGTATTGTACTTTGGCTTGCTATAGCTGTATCTACAAACTTCTGAGGAGAGGTATTTTCATCCTGAGGATTTATTTCCACTTGTTCTGCTATTTTATTATTAGCCATAACATTTTTTTCAGCTAATTTAGTTAAATCAGTTTCTAGGTTATTAGCACTCCCCTTACTCACTTTATCTTGAGCACTATTCACTAATTTTTCTGTAGCCAACGTTTCATCAGTTGGACTTTCACCATCAATTAATAGTGTACTACTCGCCTGATTAGCCATAATATTTTCGTTAATGTTACTCCCTTTACCAATTTCTGGGTTTTTATCTTCAGAAATTAATGAATTAATTAACTTATCTGGTCCTTGAATAGCATCCGTTCTCACCTCTGTGGTTGAGGAAACAGCCTTAGCAACACTTGACAACCCAGTCGATAAACCTTTGTTTTTTAAAGATGTTTCAGTATTAAGTTTTGTTGTTTTCTCGTCAGGCATTTCATTAACATTCACTGCTGAAGCATCCACTATTGAAGGCACTGCTTTATCGGAAGAAGCCTCAGTCACTAGCGTTTGATCAACCTTTGTTAAAAAAGTCATAAGTAATTCTGATTCATCAACAATTTTTTTATCATCAGCATTTACTATACTTGTATCAGGTTCATCTTGATTGCCAAGAGCGGCAACTTCTTGCATATTTGTTGCCGGATCAGCGTTATCAACTACAGCCTGATGATATTCGGATCTATCTTGGATTTTATCATCCCTACTTATATTTTTTTGCTCAATAGCTGGCTTACTCGTTTTCGAAGAAGCTTTTTCATTAGAGACGATTCTATCATTAGGGGGATTATTTTCAGACTTAGTATGTTGCTTATTTTTAGAGAGCTGTATGTCTATATGCTGGGAAAATTTATCCTTTGGTGAAGCGGAATTTAAAGCACCTGCATCGTCTTTATTTTCGATACCTTGTGATACTTTCATGGATAAAACATTGAGTTGTTGCATAATAGCCCCAATTGCTAAAATTGATATAACTAAAGTATAACGACACTTTAACCAAACTATAAATTAAGAAAAAACTCCTTAACAGCTTTAGATAAGCAATAATCATTCCAGTTAGCTTTAAAATGCCTATAACGAGTGAATATAGTGTACAAATAATTTTAGTAGTGATGACGCTAGTTTTATCGCTTGAATATTCACTTACGCAAACTTACTACCGTTTGTTATTTAGGATTAAACTCCTAGGTCAAAATTAGCGTATAAATTGCAATTTAAGGTACACGTTTTATCGAGTCTAATAAGTATGTCCAACTCGATTAATAATTCGATTTTCGACGTAAAAATTGTTGGGTAGATATTTCATCAAACATACTTTGTTCTTTCTTGCTTTCAATCTTCATTAACGCTGCATTACGCTTATCAGTAAGCATTTCGACAGCCTGTACTTTTTGTCTTTGTTTGATCCACAACTCTTTACTTTGTTCAACTAACGCTTTAGCTTGATTCATCGCAATTTTAACTTGTTCTGCTGCATTATCGAGCTTATTAATGAAAGCATGATAGTGATTATAAGTAGCGCTATCCAAGCCAAGCGCTGTTCGTTCACTTAAACGCGACATATATTCTAATCGATAATCAGACACACTTTGTAAGCGAGTTAAATTTTGCTGATAATCATTTTCAGCATTGCGCAGTGCATTCTCCGCCTTCTCTTCCTTACTTTGCTCAAACTTTAATAGCGTGAGTAACTGCTTGTTATTATTTGCCGCCATAATATGTATTCCTTAAACGGTTAGCATGTTGAAGATACTTAACTTATTAGTCTTGAACATTTAATGCTAAGACTTAACGCGCTCAATTAATTCTTTTAATTAACGCTTCGCATTAGCCGTAGCAGCAGCTATTATTTCTTGTAATTGCTGTACACTTTGTTCAAAAGGTATTACTTCTTGAATCTGTTGTTGTAAAAAAAAGTTAATAACTGGCTGAACATTTATCGCTTGATCAATCCGAGGATCATTTCCTTTAGTGTAAGCACCGATAGCAATTAAATCTTTGTTTTGTTGATAAACAGAATAAATCTGTTTCAGCTGACGGGCTAGTTGTTGATGTTCAACATTAGTGACCATTGGCATTACACGAGAAATTGACCCTTCAATATCAATAGCTGGATAATGTCCTGCATCTGCAAGTTCTCGCGATAAGACAATATGGCCATCTAAAATAGCACGAGAGGCATCAGCGATAGGATCTTGCAGATCATCACCTTCTGTTAATACGGTATAAAAAGCAGTAATTGATCCTTGCCCTTCCCCACCATTACCAGCTCGTTCAACAAGTTGTGGTAATTTAGAAAAAACTGACGGTGGATAACCTTTTGTTGCAGGAGGCTCTCCCACTGCTAACGCTATTTCTCGTTGTGCTTGCGCGTATCGAGTTAATGAATCTAAAAGTAGTAAAACATCTAATCCTTGATCGCGAAAATATTCACTTATCTGTACTGCGGTTTCACAACCCTTTAACCGCATTAAAGGAGAGTTATCTGCCGGTGCAGCGACCACAACAGAGCGAGCGCGCCCTTCTTCACCTAAGATCTCTTCAATAAACTCTTTTACTTCTCGCCCACGCTCTCCAACTAAGCCAACGACAATAACGTCAGCTGTTGTTCCTCGTGTCATCATACCCATGAGTACACTTTTACCAACACCTGAGCCTGCAAATAACCCCATACGCTGGCCTTTACCAACGGTAATAAAGCTATTAATTGAGCGTACACCAACATCAAGTGGTTCAGTAATGGCTCGACGTGATAAAGGATTAATAGGGCTAGTATTTAATTTATAGTCATCATCATTTGTAATAGGTCCTTTCCCATCAAGCGGCTTTCCTATGCCGTTAATTACTCGCCCAAGTAAATTCATTGACAAAGGAAGGTGCATTTTAGCTGATATTGGAAGTACCCTAGCACCGGGTAACACACCACGCAGGCTCTCTTCCGGCATAAGGTAAGTTATCTCTTGTGCAAAACCAACAACTTCGGCTAATAAATCACCATGAGCGGTTTCAACTAAACATTGGCTACCTATATGCGCTTTTACACCAACAGCCTCTAAGGTTAAACCCACAACACGTACTAGGCGACCAGCAACAGGCTCTTTAAATGGGTGTATAAATTTTTGACTGTTTTTTAATCTATCACTAATACGTTGGCTATCGACCATTATTTACCCTTCAACATGAGATAAAAGCGTAAATTTACTTACGCCTAACTAGTCAAAAAATTATTGATGTAAAGCATCCTGCAAGAAAGATTCCAATACTTGCTTTAAACGAGACTTCATCTGTAAATCAATGTTAGAAGTGCTATTTTCTATTTGGCAGCTTCCGACACTTAATTGTGGTGCCGGCAGCAATTTCCATCCACTTTCTTGAATGTGAGATGCACCAAACTGCTGTTCTACGCGTTTAATATCTTCAGGGTTTAAATATATTTGCGTTGTAGATTCATTACTAGGTAATGATTTGATACCGGCATTGATAGCAGCCATCAAAATATCGGGATTGGTTTTAGCTTCTTGTAAAACAACAGCTTCTGTTAATTGCACAACTAAATTTAGCAGTTGTTCTTCTATATTTTTTTCAACACTCGCTAAGGGCTTGTCTAACTGTTCAATTAAACTTTTCCAATTGTCACTTAACGTGTCAATCGTTTCTTTACCTTGAGCTAAACCTTGCTCTGTACCTACTTCAATACCTTGAATAGTACCTTCTTCAATGCCTTGTGCTTTGCCTTCTTCATAACCTTTGCCAAACCCTTCTTCCTTGCCTTGACTAAAGCCTTCATCATGTGCTGCTTGTCTTATTTCTTCAATTTCTTCTGCGGTAAGCGGCTCAGGCTCTTCAATTTCTTCTTCTGGCGGTTCAAAGCGCCATGTGCTCTTTTTTCCTAAAGCATTCGTATGACTTTCTTGGTTTTCAACCACTTCTGCTTGCACATTTGGATAAGACCAAACATCTAATTCTTCTGATTCTTTTGCTTTTATAATGCGGGGTGATGTTTTATTCATATTTTTCTCAAAACGGGTTGGTAACTTGTTAAACGAATACTTAATAAATCAAATAAGTATAAAGCCCAAACAGCAAATAAGTATTTTACTATCATCAATGACAATTATAAGAACTCATCGCCACCGCCACCACCAAGCATAATTTCACCTGCGTCAGATAATCGACGAGCAACGGCAAGAATTTCTTTTTGTGCAACTTCTACTTCACTAATACGTACAGGCCCCATTGCGTCAAGATCATCTACTAGCATTTCAGCAGCACGTTTCGACATATTACTAAGGAATTTTTCTCTGAGAGCTTCATCTGCACCTTTAATAGCTTTCATTAGCGCGTCTTGTTCAACTTCTCGTAAAATTGCCTGCATGCCTCTATCATCAACATCTGCTAAGTTTTCAAAAATGAACATTAAATCTTGAATTTGTTGACTCATTTCTTCGTCGTTTTCTCGCATCGAGTCCATCAGTGTACCTTCAACGTTAGTATCAAGATAATTCATGATATCTGCTGCAGCTTTCAAACCACCCATTTTGGCTGCTTGAGCACCTGCTTGGCCAGCAAATTGTTTTTCCATAATCTCATTTAATTCTTGAAGTGCGGCAGGTTGTACTTCTTCTAAGTTAGCAATACGCATCATCAAGTCTAAACGCACTTTATCTGTAAACTGGCTCATAATTTCAGCAGATTGCTCTGGTGCTAAATAAGACAGTACAATCGTTTGAATTTGGGGATGTTCATTTCTTATAATATTTGCCACTTGCTTAGAGTCCATCCATTTTAAAGAGTCTAAACCTTTTGACGCCCCGCCCATAATAATTTGATCAATGAGATTGCCAGCTTTATCTTCACCTAAAGCGGCCGTTAAGGCTTTACGAACAAAATCTTCACTTTGAAAACCAATAGTAGAAAAGTTTTGAATATCATGAATAAACTGTTTATGTACTGCGGTAATCTTCTCTTGTGTGAAGTCTTCCATTGCCGCCATAACAGTACCGACTTGTTGTACTTGCTTAGGCTCTAGATGCTTCAATATTTGTGCAGCATCCTCTTCAGATAGGCTTAACAATAGAATCGCAGCCTTCTCACTGCCTTCTAATTTACTAATATCAAAACTTGGTTTTGTTGCGGTAAGCTCTCCGCCTGTGTTTAATTCATCACTCATCTTCGGTCAACCAACTTTTAACTACTTGAGACGACAATTCAGGTTCATTAGCAACTAATGCTCGAACCGCTTTTAATATATCTTCATCACGATGAAGGTCTGGTAATTGTAAGCTACCATCAGGAGCAAAACCAACATTACCTGCATCGAAGTCTGACGTTAGCATATCCATGGTTTCATCACCAAGATCTATATGACTATCAAGGGATTTATCGCCATAATCATCTGGTGAACTATCTGGGTAAATTAAACGTTTCAACATCGGACGAACAACAGCCATAATTAGCACTATAATTACTACAGCCGCCATCAGAAGTTTTGATAATTTCAAAAACCATAACTGTTCCCACATTGGCAACACATCTGCTTCACCAAGATCAATACGATTAAAAGGAATAGTAATAACTTCTAAAACATCCCCTCTTTGTAAATCAAAACCAATACTTCCTTGTAATAAACGTCGAATAGAAGCTATTTCAGCAACACTTCTTGGTATTTTAGCAACCGCTGCAACGGCTGTTTCTTCAGCTTCAGGGTCAACTGCAGGTGCGACGCCATCAACATAATCAAGTGCGACTGACACACTCACTCTGCGAACAACCCCTGTTTGCTGTTTGGTGTGACTGATCGCCTCATCAAGTTCATAATTTTTAGTTGATTCACTATGCTTTCTGGTTGGTGTTGACTTCACCTGTTGACCTTCTGCATCTTCTGGAATGCTTGATTCAAGTGGTGGTTGGTTAGTTAAAGCACCAGGAATACCACCTAATAAACCACCAATAGTGCTATCTTCAACTTTCATTTCGCTGCGCAGCGCAGGTAAATCAGAGTTATAACGACGAGCGGTTTCTTCTACATTGGTAAAATCCATGGTTACATCCACTTGCGCAGTGTAATTACCTAGGCCAACGATAGGAATGAGTATATTAGAAATTTTATCCATATATTCTTGTTCGCGCTTTTGTTCAATATCTAATTCATTACGCGAACGAGCAGACACTGAATTTTGGCTGCCTGAATTTAATAAACGACCATTTTGATCTGTTACCGTTACACGATTAGGACTCATTCCTTGAACTGATGAGGCAACAATATCAACAACAGCATCAACTTCTTCAGCCGAAAGTAAACGTCCTCGCTGTAAAGTCAGTACTATTGTCGCTGAAGGATTTTTCTCGCGGCGAGCAAAAATATTCTCTTTTGGAATAGCAAGTAATACTTTCGCGCGTGAAACACTTTGTAATTCTTCAATAGTATTAGCGATGCGTTGTTCTCTACCATACTTTAAACGTTCTTGTTCTAAACGTTGACTAACACCAAAGCCCATATCTTGCATTACCATATCTTCGCCTTCTGTCGCTTCAGCTGATAAACCTTCGCGGGCTAATAATAACTTTATGGTTTGATATTCATCGGTTGGTACTGAGAGAGTGTTATTTTCTTGACGATAATCAACTTTATTGGCATCAAGAAAATCCATTGTTTTAATAAGTTGCTCTGTAGGTTGCTTCGCTAAAAAGCGGTATTCAGGTTCGTTCGCGAGGATAATGACAAAAACAGAAATAGCTAAACAGATTGATAGCGCGACAACTAAGGTGATTTGACGTAAGGTATCAGCATTACCTAAAGCAGCGGCAAAGCCTGATTTTTTTTCTTCAATAGCGTTATCATCACCATAATCATTGGCAATCATGGAACTATTATTATCTGTTGCTACCATTGAATTTGTATCTGCCACTTTACTTCTCCGCTTACTACTGCTATTTATTTTTCATACTCACATTTAAGTGAGAGTAAATCATCAAGAGCAAGGCGCTTGAATGAGTAATAGCTGGCCTATTGCGATTGAAAGCAACGCCGCTATTGGTTATTTGATCCGCTTAAATTACACTGGCATGCTCATAATTTCTTTATATGCTTCAACAAATTTATTACGTACTTGAACTGTAGCATCTAAAGCAATACCAGATTTTGACGATGCAATCATGACATCACCTAGCGAAACACTGCGATCTCCCATTTCAAAAGCCATTTTTTTAGCACCGGTATCTTGCTGTAATTCATGAACTGTTTTTAATGCATCAGTGAGTAAATTACCAAAATCATTACTTGATGAGTTAATTTTCCCTGCTGAATTAACACCTGGCATACCTTCCATATCACCACCAACGGCTGGAATCCTATTACCAGACGCTTGTAATGACATACTTTGCATTTGTGCGAATAAAGAATTAGTACTGATGTCCATAGTAGTCTCACTTGTGTCAATTTTTTGCTATAACGCAATAAAAATTATATATAACTAGTAATTCTGCAAGCATAGTGCCAATAGATTGCAAATATAGAATACACAGACAAGATAATTATAAACCAAATTAAAACAATAGGTTAAAAATATAGAATAATTAAGAATGAGGGGTGTTTAAGACAAAATAACGTCAGCTGCCTAAATGAACAGCTGACATTGAAAATAGAAAACATAATTTATGCAGGAATTTTAATACCTGAATCGCGCATTTTGGCAATTTTATAACGCAGGGTTCGCGGGCTAATACCTAAACGTTCAGCAACTTCTTTTCTACTACCGTGACAAGCTTGTAAGGTATCAAGAATAATTTGATTTTCTTGCAGCTTTAATTCGCTACCTAATTTATCTTCAGGTGCAATAATATTATCAACTTCATTAACACTTGATGTTTCAAAGTTTTCAATCATTAAGTTATTTGCATCAATCACTTGATTGCTTTGTAAAATTAAAGCTCTTTGAATAACGTTATCCAGTTCACGTACATTACCCGGCCAACTATAGGCATTTAATTTACTTCGGGCTGCCGCTGTAAATTCAGCAACTTGTTCGCCAGTTTTTTGACAGTAACTCGCCACCATATGCTGAGCCAACGGTATAATATCATCTGGACGTTGTGCTAAAGGCAGCCAAGTTAACGGGAAAACATTTAAACGATAATATAAATCTTCTCTAAAATCACCCTGTTTGACAGATTCCTTAAGATTACGATTACTCGTTGCTATAACACGCACGTCCAATTTTATTGTTTTTCTACCACCTAAACGCTCTACTTCACGCTCTTGCAATACACGTAAAATTTTAGCTTGTAAGCCTAAATCCATCTCGGTGATTTCATCAAGTAAGATTGTCCCTCCTTGTGCCTGTTCAAATTTTCCAGGGCACGCTTGAATTGCTCCGGTAAAAGCGCCTTTTTCATAGCCAAATAAAGTGGCTTCTAGCATATTTTCAGGAATTGCAGCACAGTTAATTGCAATAAAAGGTTGTTGAGATCTAGGTGAATTATTATGCACATACTGCGCTAACACTTCTTTACCTGAGCCACTAGGACCAAGCACCATAACCGATGCCTCCGTTGTGGCAACTTTACGTGCTAAACTTAATAACTCAACACTGCTTTTATCCGCAACAATCGGCGTATTTTTATCAATCTCTGATAATGGTATATATTGGCTTACCATATTTAACAATACTTCTGGCGAGAAAGGTTTAGCAATATAATTACAAGCACCATGTTTCATTGCTTCAACAGCATCATCAATAGTGCCATAGGCTGTCATCAATAATACCGGTAAATTAGGATGATTTTTTTTAATATTTTTTAATAAAGAAAGTCCTGACATACCACCCATTTGCACATCACTAATGACAATATCAACACTATAGTTTTTCAATAAAAGCAACGCACTTTCGGCTGAATCGGCTTCAATGCATTGATAATTAGCTAATGTGATAGTATCAATCAATGCTTCTCGTAAACCAGCATCATCTTCAACAACCAATATTTTATGATGACTCATGAGACTTCTCCTGTTGGTTTATGTTTTGTACTGATTCATATTGTGTTTCACTAGCCTTATTTAGTAACGGTAATTTAAGACAAAAATGTGCGCCTTCTCCCGGCTTACTTAAATAATTAACTTTACCTTGATGTGCTTCCATAACTGATTTCACTACCGCTAACCCAAGCCCTGTTCCCTTATGGCTAGAGGTATAAAATGGTTCAAATATTTTATCGATATGTTTAGTATTAATACCTGCGCCATTATCTTTAACACTAATATAAACAGTATTATGCTGACTATAAATTTGAATGTTAATCACAGGTTGTTTAACTTTGTTTGCATCTGTTGCTTGTAATGAATTATGAATTAGATTCTGAATGGCACCAGTTAACGCATTTTTATTCGCTAAAATAAAATGATCATTATCAGGTAAGTGAATATTAAGTTTCGCGTTCGCTTTAATAATTAATGCATCCATTGATTGGGTTGCATCATTAATCAGCTCATTAACTGACAACGATTTAACAACTTGCTCATTACCACTTTTAGAAAATAACAGCATGTCATTAACTTGCTGCTCTAAATCATGCAACCGTGAACTTAACTTCTCTTGGAAACTAACACGAGACTCATCAGAAATACTTTTATTCAATAAATTAGCGCTATATAACATAGCTGCAGAAAGTGGTGTTCTAATTTGATGAGCTAAAGTTGAGACCATTCGCCCCAATGATGACAGTCGTTGCATTTGACCGACTTTATCTTGTAATAAGCGGGTCTCAGTTAAATCAGTTATCATGATTAACTGTCCTGGTTGTTCACCTAAACTCGCTATCTCTAATTTAACACGACGACCATCTTTAAGAGATACTTCATGCCAATCATCGGCACGAGGTTTAAACGAACGAGCAATCACACTAAACCAAGGTTGTCCTAAAATAGGTTCATCAAGTAAAGCTCTAGCCACTTTATTAATTTTTACAACCACACCATTACCGTCAAGCATAACCAAACCGGTCGGCATCATTTCAATCAACTGATCAGCCATTTCAGTGTAATTTGAATGTCGATTTTTTTGTTGCAGAAAGTTTAGGCCAGGGTGTGTTTTTTTTTGTGGGTTAACTTCATTTGGAGTAGACTTATTTTGAGACAATTGCGCTCGTAATGACGCTAATTCGCCAGGAAAAGCCTCTTTTTCTAATAAAGTTGAGTCTGCCAATGCATTCGTTGGCAGTGGGATTTTTACAGAGTTAAAACCATTATTAGCAATAAAATGCTGTGCAAGTGCCATAAAATCAACGTCCAAAATAAATTTATATCACGTTGACTAAAGCATTATACGTGCCACAGTTTTTATTATTATTTATCAATACCTTAAAGTGTTATTTTTACTAAAACCACACTGTCAAATGATTGGCATTAGCTTGACTCGTAAGGTTATTCCGAGTTTAAACTGTTATTTAAAAACACATGAAGGGGCCAAATTTCATCTATAACAGTTTGCATTAGCAGTATAGTTAGCCCGGTTTATGTAAATTATATTTACGCATTTTCTCAACCAAAGTTGTTCTGCGCATGCCTAAGGTTTCTGCGGCACGTGCTACAACATATTGATGTTTAACTAAGGACTGAGAAATGAGTGATACTTCTAACTCAGCGAGGTATTCTTTCAGATTGACTCCTTCGTTTGGCAAGACACTCGCATTTGAAATAGCGTTATGATTTTCGGCTACTAACGTCTGAGTTTCACTTTGATTAAGGCCATCAATACCATCTTTATCGGTGATATCGTCATCGTTATCATCCTCGTAATCGAAGCCAGCAAATAACTCATTAATAGCCTCTCTTTCTCGTAGTTCTTCTGGATACTCAGGTGTATATACTTCGGCATCAATATGTTGATATTTTTGCGGTAATTCAGCTACGTCGACAATTTGATCACCATACATAATTAGCATACGTTCAATTAGGTTAGACAATTCACGAACATTCCCTCCCCAAGAATGTTCCATTAATGACTCAATAGCTTTATCAGTAAAACGAACTGTTCTTTTTTGCTCTTGTTCAAAGCGAGCAAGTAACTCTTTTAATAATAGAGGAATATCTTCTTTTCGTTCTCGTAATGCTGGTGTTTCAATAGGAAAAACATTTAAGCGATAAAATAAATCTTCGCGAAAGTCACCAGTTTTAATCATATCTTCTAAATTTTGATGGGTTGCTGCAATAATACGCACATCTGCTCTTAAACTTTTACTACCACCAACACGTTCAAAAGTACGCTCTTGTAAAACACGCAATAACTTCACTTGCATTGGTTGTGGCATATCGCCGATTTCATCTAAAAATAAAGTACCGCCTTCAGCCAATTCAAAACGACCTTTTCGTGTTGAAATTGCGCCAGTAAAAGCTCCTTTTTCATGCCCAAACAACTCACTTTCTAATAATTCAGCAGGAATAGCACCACAATTAACAGGGACAAAAGCGCCATTTGCACGTTCAGACAAATCATGAATATTACGTGCAACCACCTCTTTCCCTGTTCCTGATTCACCAAGTACCAACACGCTTGCAGGATTTCTTGCCACTTGTTCAATTAAAAAGCGAACATCATTCATTAACTTACTTGTACCCACCAAGGAGCGAAATAAAGCACTCGAATTAAGCTTAGGCCCTGTTCGGGGTAATTTATTGTGGTATTGATGACAATGATGGATAAGTTCAGTTAATTGGGCGTAGTTTAACGGCATAGTCAAGCTCGCAATAACATTAAAATAACCATCTAAAATATTAGCATCGACAACATCGTGTAACAGAAAAGGTATCTTAGGGTTATTTTCAACTAACTTTATGGTTTCAGATGACACATCCCCAGAAAGAATTATCGTTAATATATACTCACTTTCTTTAAGACACTCTTCTATGATATTTGGAGGACATTGTATAAAATGTTCACCAATAAAGGACAATACTGTTGCCATTTGATGAGATCTACCCACATCATTATCAATAATAAGGATTTTTTTGTGACCTTGAGTATGATGTATTGAGTTCATAAGCAACTGTTAATTATACCGATTAGAATTATACTATTCATGATTCTATCAACTAGTATTAAATAGGCAACAAAAAATTGACACTAGAAGTCATTATTTTGTCACTTAGTTAATCGATTAAATAAATAAATGTATTTAGAAAATATACATTCAGCCGATAATAAGTATTAACTTAACTGCTACTTATTAAAAATTTTTAGGCTTATCATTAACTGTCAAAAAATACTGGCACAATATATGAATAGTGATGATAAACCTATTAACTTAATGGAAAGTAAAATGCTAATTTTAAATGGTAGTGCTGAGTATATGTTAACAAATAACGAGCATGTTCAAGGCAGTCGATATGGCTTTAATATATTTGTAAAGAAAGATGATTTAAATTCTCAATTAGCCGATATAGAAAAATATCTTGTCGATAGAGGCTGGGATAACATTGAAATTACCGATAATGGCCTTATTGAAAATATTGAAGGTATAAACCATGCTATATTAATAGAAGCATTTAAAAAAGCGCAACACGAGGGACTTTCAGTTGTTGTAAATAACAACGCTATAGAAAGTAACTAATGTAGAATATGTATAAAATGTATGCAACATGTAAAAATATATCGGTTGACTTACAAAATGTACATTTATTATTTAACACCTAGTCAGTGTTATTATCTTTGGAGTAAGTAATGGCCCATGTTTCACTAAAAAAATACCAGCAAACAACGGTAAGTAATGCAGGAGAAGCAACACCCTATCAATTAGTTGCTATGTTGTTTCAAAAATTATTGGACAATATTGCAACTGCTAAAGGTGCTATCGCTCAAAAAGACTATGCCAAAAAAGGTGCTCAAATATCAAATGCTATTGCTATTCTAGGTGTTTTAGAGGGGTCTCTTGACCATAGTCAAGGTGGTGATATTTCAGAAAATTTATCTGCTTTATATACATTTAGCTCTGAAAAATTATTTGAAGCGAGCACAAATAACGATATTGAATTATTAAATGAAATAGCACTTATTATTATTCCAATAAAATCAGGTTGGGACTCAATACCTCCAGAAGAACAAGGCAAGGTCAGTTTTTAATGCCAAATAAACTAAAAACTCGCCTTGAAAACATTGTAGAAATATCGCGACAAGCACTGTTGCAGCTTGAAATTCAAGTAAAGAATACAATTACGTCAAATGATGAAAATATATTAACTGATAATCTATCAATTAATGAAGTTCAATATCAACTAAACAGCGAACAATTACTTAATTTGCTCGCTAAACGTCAAGCACTTATTAGCCAGTTATTTGAAAACTACACACAAAAGCAACTTAGCGTCGAACTAACAATGATTAATGAGATGATCACCTTAGATCAAAAATTAACCTCGTTATCACAAAAGAATAAGCAAGCATTAGCAACACAAGTAACAAAACTAAAAAAAAGCAGTAAAGTAAGAGATCTTTATAATAAATATTAATTATAATCAACTAAATCACACTGAAAAAAAAACACCAATAAACACTTTAAAAGTAAAGTGTCTAGTAGTGTTTCTCAGAATAATAGTACTGATTAACTCATAGCTTTATTAACTATAGGCTAGCTGCTAGATTTAACGACTCCAGGCATATTCTCTAATTGGGCTAGTAAATATGATCCAGTTGAGCTCAGCTGTGCGACAATAAGGTCCATCGCATTATATTGTGATAACAATCTTGCTTCTAATGACTCCATTTTTAACTGAAAAGCCTCATATTCAGTGTCTAACTTATCTAATTGAGCTGTTTTTCCATCCATTCGTTGTTGTATTATACCGTCACTGTCAGTATAAAAGCCAAGAAACTCATCCATATTATTAACAAAGCCATTATCGCCTTCAGCTCCTAAAAAAAATGTTTGTACCCTATCAGGAGACTCTTCAATTAAATCATCAAGCGTATCTTGCTCAAAACTTAGTGTTCCATCACGTTCGGTACGAATACCTAATTGTGATAACGTTAACGTAGTGTCATTACCTGAATCAAATGCTTGATTGAATTGGCTACGAATTTTAGTCATAACCCCACGAAGTAAAGAGTCACCTGATAAAGCACCACCGCCGCTTTCACTTGAACTTCCTAATTGATCACTTAAAGCAACTAAAGCATTGAAACTTTCAACAAAAGTGTTAATGCCTGCAGCTACATTATCATTATCTTCGGTAATTGTTATTCTACTAATATCATCACCAACATCATGTACTTTATTCGCAGTAATAGTCACACCATCAATAACATCTTTAAAAGTATTCTCACTATTAGTAACAGCAATAGTACCATCAATTATAATTGATGCATCTGCGGCTGCATCAACCTCTGACATATGTCCAATATTTGCGGTCGCAGTTTGATTAACAGAGCTAAACTGCGATATACCTGACATGTCATTATCGTCACCATCATCATCTAGTGCGGTTACCGTAATAGCGTGAACATCACCTGACTGTCGACTACTAAACATCAAGTGTTCATCACCAGCATCATCAATGACAATACTCGCTTTAATAGAGGTATTGTCACCATTGTTATTAATCGCATCAACAATGTCATCTAATTTGTCTGTTGCGCTAATATTTACATCAAAACTATTGCCGTCAGAGCTAAATGATAATGTACCAGATCCTACGGTATCGTTTGAATCAAAACCATTCACTGAGGTTAATTTGTTTGTAGTATCTGAAGATAATCGAGATAAACCTGTCATATCGCTATTACTGACACTTGGCACATCCATATTTACAGATGCAAACTGAGAAATACCATTTAAATCACCATTACTACCATCACTATCAGCAGCAGTAACAGTAACCGCGTTAGCAGTTCCAGGCTCAATAGAATTAAACACTAAATGTTGGCCAGTACCATCGGTAACAATCCTAGCAACAACTGAGGTATTATCTTCACTATCATTAATAGCTGTTACAATATCTGACAACGTGTCGGTAGCACCAACAGCAATATCAAAATTATTACTACCTGAAGCAAAAGATAATGTACCAGAGCCGACAGTATCAGTTGAAGTAAACCCAGCGACTGAGGTTAATTTATTGCTTTGTTCAGTAGCATTGACCGTAATGGCATTATCTAGGCCTGTTTTTTTACTATTTAACACAAGGTGCTGACCTGACGAGTCAGTAATAATAGTTGCGCTAACAGATGAATTACTACTGCTATCATTAATCGCGTCACGAATATCACTCAACGTATCCGTATCAGAAACAACGATATCAAAAGTATTATCACCTGACGCAAATGAAAGGGTTCCCTCTCCTACCGCCTCATCGCCATCAATAGCAGAAGACAACAATTTATGTTGGGTAGCTAAAGCTAAAACTTCTACAGAATAATTCCCTACTTCAGCTTCTTTATCTGATGATAAACTAACAAAATCATCTCGCCCTGAAATAGTACGCTGTTGGTATTCATCTTCATCACCAAGAGCTCCAAAAGATGCGGTCACATCTTCTAAAGCTGACTTTAGCGCCCCCACTGCAGATATATCGGTAGTATATGCACCTTGCAGCGTAGCCATTCTCGACTCATAAGGCACACTTTCAGCACTAACCATTGCATCTACGATAGTAGAGACTTCAAGGCCAGATCCTATCCCGGTAAATGAAATACCTGTCATGAAAATTTCTCCTTTAACCTATAAAATTGAGAATATACTGCACGTAAAATTTAACTAAAAATTAATTAAACTTTTGCATCAACAAAACCACCAACCATCTCTGACAGTTTTGAGACTAAGGTTAAGACTTCTTCAGAAGGATATTGTTTAATTAAATCCCCTGAAGTCTTATCGATAACTTTAATAACATCTCGGCCAGAATCTTCATCAACCACAAATTTTATATTTCGATTTAAATCACCTATAAAATCTTGCAATTGTTGAGCCACCTTATCTAACTGTTCAACATTTAGGGGCTCATGATCAACAATATTTTCTGATAATTTTTGTGTATTATTTACTTGCTTATCTTCAGTAATAGTTTCACCAGTACTTTGGTCTATTGCATTCTTTTGGGTAATTGTATCACTAGTACGTTTATATTCTGACGCTAAACCTGTTAACCCCAGGTCATTACCATTTTGGACATTCATAGCATACTCCTTTTAAATCACCACGTACTTTTACAATGAACAACTTACCGTAAGAATCAGTATAAATTATCGTGATCAGTTTATCAAAACGAAAAGGAAAGAGCTGAGACCCATTCCCTTTCGTCATTTAAGTATAATCAAAATTTTCCATTTATTAACCAAGAAGGCTTAATGCAGCTTGTGGTAATTGGTTAGACTGAGCCAATATAGTAGTACCTGCTTGTTGCAATATTTGGTTTTTCGTCATTGTTGCTGTTTCTGAAGCAAAATCAGTATCTTCAATACGGCTTCGTGACGCTGATACATTTTCTGCTACATTAGACAAGTTACTGATAGTGTGGCTAAAACGGTTTTGAACCGCACCTAAATCAGCACGTTGACTATCAATTTGTGCTAACGCTGCATCAATAGTTTGTATTGCAGATTGTGCACCAACACTTGTTGTACCAGATATATCAACATCTTCAACTGACGTTAAGGCAGCTGTACCACCTGTTGCAGCCATACTACCACCTAATATTTCATTAACAGAAGCACCCGACACACCAATTTTATCAGGTGAAGATAAATGTAGTTCAGAAGACACCGACTGAACACCCGCTGCAGTACCACCGCTTAATGTTGCAGTTCCTGTAGCATAAGCTTCAAGCTCAATACCGTTAACGCCAGTCGCTTTAATCGTTAAACTACCACCACTCTCAACAACATCATAACCATCTGCAACCATATCTTCAGCTAATCGTGCTGCATCGCCACCATAAGTCGCTAAGTCATAGGTATCCCCACCAATTTTTAAATCACCACCAGAAGCTGAGTCTAAATTGTCTAATGTTGCCTCTAGAGAGGCAGTAGCGGTAACTCCTGTCGCAGCTGCGTTGATAGTATCTGCAATATCAGCAGCACCATCACCAGTAGCAATAGCTACTGCTTTACCATTTAAACTCCAATTATCTGTGGTAGTGCCGTGGTTACTAGCAAGAGTTGCATCTTCTGCATCACCAAGATTTGTCGCTGCTGCTGCTGCTGTACCTCCCCCTGTGACTTCATAAGCTCCTATAGAGTCTGCTGCCATATTACCTAACGAAACATTAATGGTTTCATTCGCATTTGAACCTACTTGGAATTGTTTTGTACCAAAACTACCATCAAGCAATGCTGTAGCACCAAACTTAGTGGTTTCAGAAATACGGGTTAATTCTTGTTGCAGTGCACCTACTTCTTTTTGAAGCGCGGCACGGTCATCTGCACCATTTGAGCCGTTAGCTGATTGTAAGGCTAAATCACGCATACGTTGTAAAATAGCTGACGATTCTTGCATTGCACCTTCAGCTGTTTGCGCCATTGAAATACCGTCATTAGCATTACGTTGCGCTACACCTAAACCATTAACCTGAGAAGTTAAACGGTTAGCAATTTGCATACCCGCAGCATCATCTTTTGCGCTATTAATACGCATACCTGAAGATAAACGTTGCATTGATGTAGCCAAACCTTCACTTGATTTACTTAAGTTACGTTGTGCGTTAATTGACGAGCTATTCGTAATTACTGATAAAGCCATGATGAACTCCTGATTACATAATGTAATGATTTAGTTAGTTGTATTAACCAGAAGCTGTTAATTAACCCATAAGAAAGTTACAAACAAATTAACCAAAGCAGCTCTGTACTAAATATGTTAACGGCTGAGCTAAAATTAACTTGATGTTTTTTTTTATGAAAAAAATGATAAAAAAACAAATAAGGAATTAATACATTGTTAAATAAAGATAAATAATTTAATTTTTATTCGGAATGTATTATTTTATTAATTGTTATTATCAGATCCTGTATTAAGCCACCTAAGAATGACGGCGTTCTTTTCCGCCTAAACTCTCACTTGTCATTCTGAACTCGATTTAGAATCTTAATCGTTATACTACGTAGTCTTTTCGGTTCAATATTTCACAGATTATACGACCACACGCGTGGGATTCCGTATTAAGTAATCTACGGAATGATAGGCTTTACAACTACGGAACGACGAATATTAAAAAGGCTAAGTTTGTCAAACCTAGCCCTTCTACAATATTTTAATGCATCTCCCTATTTAACTTATCCACCTAGTAAACTAATCGCCGCTTGTGGTATCTGATTCGCTTGCGCTAAAATAGTGGTGCCTGCTTGTTGTAGTATTTGGTTTTTGGTCATTACAGCTGTTTCCTGTGCAAAGTCAGTATCTTGAATACGACTTCTAGACGCTGAAACGTTTTCTTGAACATTCGCTAGGTTACTAATAGTATGCGTGAAGCGATTTTGTACCGCACCTAAGCCCGCGCGGTTCGAGTCTATCTGTGCTAATGCAGCATCTATAACTTCAATAGCTGCCTGAGAGTTAACTGCAGTAACACCTGAAATATCTATATCTTCTACCGAATTTAAAGCACTTGCCCCACCACTAGCTGCAATATTGTTACCATCAAAACCCTGCCCAAGAATTTCATTAACAGTAGTACCTGAGATACCAATTTTTTCTGCTGATGATAAATGCAGTTCTGCAGAGTGGGATAAAGCGCCAGTTCCTGATGCTAGTAAAGCACCTGCTGGCCCCATTTCTACAGTACCCGTAGGAGAAGCGGTAATCTCAAAACCATCGATATCTGTTGCGATAACATCTATACCACCAGATCCAGAGTTTAAATCTTGATCAAATACAGCATTGTAACCAGCCGCTTGTAGATCTTCAGTAAGGCGCTCCATATCACCACCGTATGAAGCTAGCTCAAATGTATCTTCAATAGCACCTTCCTTATAAATGTTAAATGTGCCTGAATCGGAAGCGGATAAGCCCTGTATGCGAGTGGTTAATACAGCTTGAGCTGTCACACCTGTGGATTCATCATTAATATTTGCAGCGATAGTAGAAGCACCATCACCACCATTAAAAGATACATCTGTCCCATTAATATTCCAAGTATCTCCTGATGTTCCCATATTAGCTGCTAATAAAGACGCTTCAGCATCACCGATATTATTTGTTGCCGTAGCTGAGGTACCAGCCCCGTTAATTTGATGAGCACCAATAGCATCTGCAGCTGTATTACCTAAAGTAACATTGATAGTTTCATTCGCATTAGCACCTACTTGAAATTGCTTAGTGCCAAAGCTACCATCAAGCAAACTCGTTGTACCAAATTTTGTCGTCTCAGCGATACGTGTCAGCTCTTGTTGTAGAGCCCCTATTTCTTTTTGTAATGAATCTCTATCATCTGAAGAATTTGAACCATTCGCTGATTGCAAAGCTAAATCACGCATACGTTGTAAAATAGCTGATGATTCTTGCATTGCACCTTCAGCAGTTTGCGCCATTGAAATACCATCGTTAGCATTACGTTGAGCTACCGCCAAACCATTTACTTGTGACGTTAATCGGTTAGCTATTTGCATACCAGCCGCATCATCTTTGGCGCTATTAATACGCATACCTGAAGATAAACGTTGCATAGATGTTGCTAAGCCATCACCTGATTTAGTTAGATTTCTTTGGGCGTTAAGTGATGAAATATTTGTGATTACTGATAAAGCCATAATAAACTCCTACTAATTATCGTTAGAAGCTTATTAATAGTAAAAGCCTCCTTACCTTTTTATTTACTGAACGTACTTACTTTTGTTCTTTATTTAAGTAATTCAAGAAGTAAGCCAACCTTAACCCAGGTGACAAACAAAAAATAAAACACATAAAAAACAACAGCATGCATAGATATTATTAGAAAGTAAAAGCATATTAGATCGGTATGTATGGAATACTCTTATCTGACGGTTATTAAAGTCAAATAATTGGCAAGTCATGAATAATTAAGTATATTTTGATTATTTTTTGCTATCAAATAAAGCAAAAAAGGAAACCTTATAAGGTTTCCTTTCAATAAATAAATCAAATAAACTGCTAATTTATAGTTTTAAATACTCACAATTGTATAGGAATAACATCAATATTATCCGAGTAATGTCAAGGCAGCTTGAGGTATTTGGTTAGCTTGTGACAACATAGTTGTACCCGCTTGTTGCAGTATTTGATTCTTAGTCATGGTCGCTGTTTCTGCGGCAAAATCAGTATCTTCTATACGACTCCGTGATGCTGATACGTTTTCTGCAACGTTAGCTAAATTACTGATAGTATGAGAAAAACGGTTTTGCACCGCACCTAAAGCGGCTCGTGAACTATCAATTTGTGCTAAAGCAGCATCAATTACGGTTATTGCATCTTGTGCACCTGCAGAAGTCGTTCCTGATATATCAAGGTCCTCTACAGTTGTTAGAACGCCTGTTCCACCAGTAGCCGTTATAGTTGTCCCTTCTGCCATAATGTCATCAACATCAGTACCCGACATACCAATTTTTTGAGATGATGATAACGTTAACGTAGATGATATACTAATATCATTATTAGTTGCACCACCAGCTACAGCAGCACCACCAGTAGCATTATTTGCTAATGTTGCTGTACCTGCGGTACCCGACATTTGAATACCATCAACGTCTGTTGCTTTAACGACTAAAGTGTCACCTTCAACAATGGCATCATACCCATCCGCTAGCATCTCTTCAGCTAGACGATCTAAATCACCACCAAAGCTTGCTAATTCATAGGTATCTACAGCACTACCTGCTTTTTGAAAAGTTAAGGTACTATCATCAGCTGAAGTTAAGCCCGCAAGGGTTACATCTAATTTAGCTGTAGCTATTACGCCTGCAGATGCGTCATTAATCGTATCCGCTATTTCCGCAGCACCTTTACCTGTTACACCAGCATTAGGAATATCAGTACCATTAATGTTTAAATCTGCCGTAGCAACAGCGCCTGTAGTTGCCGATAATAGCCCTGTTGCAGTAGCCGCATTACCTAGCACAGTTGCAGAATCATTAACTTCATAAGCACCAATCGCATCAGCTGCCATATTTCCTAAAGAAACATTAATAGTTTCATTGGCATTGGCACCAACTTGAAATTGTTTCGTACCAAAGCTACCATCAAGTAAACTAGTAGCACCAAACTTAGTCGTTTCAGCTATACGAGTTAATTCTTGTTGTAGCGCACCTACTTCTTTTTGCAGGGCTGCTCTATCTTCAGCGCCATTCGAACCATTTGCTGATTGTAAGGCTAAATCACGCATACGCTGTAAAATAGCTGACGACTCTTGCATCGCACCTTCAGCCGTTTGCGCCATTGAAATACCGTCGTTAGCATTACGTTGTGCTACACCTAAACCATTTACTTGTGACGTTAAACGATTAGCAATTTGCATCCCCGCAGCATCATCTTTAGCGCTGTTAATACGCATACCTGAAGATAAACGCTGCATTGAAGTCGCAAGTCCATCGCCAGATTTAGTTAGGTTACGTTGTGCATTAATTGATGCTGTATTCGTGACTACTGATAAAGCCATAATAAACTCCTAATGTGTCAATTATTTATTAGAAGCTTGTACTGCAAGCCTCTTACTGGTACTTTCTATTATTGATTAAGAATGAAGCATAAATAATGCCAGTTTTAAAAAATTAATATATTTAATTAAATATAGTTAAATAAACTTAGACCTTGCACAGTGGTAAACGTTTGCTGAGAAGCTTGCAAGGCTATTTGTGATTGCTCAAATTCTGAGATAGCTTTTGCGTAATCTAAATCTTGCAATTGCCCTAAATTTGTCGTTGTGGCCAACTCAGTATCTAGATGCCTGTTTTCTTGAGTTTCAAGCACTTGCAAACGAACACCAGCATCTACCCGTCTAGAAGTCATATGACTTGTAGCTGAATTAACTTGAGTAAGTAATGTGCTGTAATCTACTTGATGTTGCTCCGGGTTTTGATCATCTGATACCACACCACGTTCCATCCACTCAATGGCACCGCTAATGGTTTCAAAAATACTAATCTCTTCTTCTTCGCTAATAACAAAACTATCACCCGGCAATGGATTGCCGCTTAACGTTACGTCAACGCCATCAAAGGTAATAGTTTGCCCCGCAGTATAAGGTGCAGCAGGAAAAACAATGCCGCCACTACTATCTGTTACCGTTAAATCATTGGTAACGGCATCAAAAGAGAAAGTATAATCATGTGGTGTAACCGCTGCGTTATATAGATTGCGATCAGCAACTTTGGCACTTTCAACAGCGACTCCTGAAGTATTCGTAGTATAATCAGCAGTAAAGTCACCAATAGCATTTGCAATGTTTAAAAAAGCTGCATCACCGGTTTGATTGGTTTCTATGGTAATATTTTTAGATATTTGCAATTCATTTATACCGGTGTCGCCACTATAAACAACCGAGCCGTCAGTATTTTGACTAAAAGGTTGTAAATTATTCTGGAAACCTGCAAATATATAGTCTCCATTTTCATTTTGTGTATTAGCGATATCAAGTAATTGATCAAAACTATCTTTTAATTGATTTGCTAACGTTTGTAAGTCTTCAGTAGACATACGACCATTATTAGCCAATAACAGATCTTCTGTTATTCGGTTTAACACGAGCTCGGCATCAGCAAAAACAACTTCTTGTAAGTTATTGTCACTTTCAGCCATAATAATATTACGTTTATATTTATCAATATTAGCTAAATCATCTTTCAAACCTGATAATGTGCCATAAGAAACCGCATCATCTTTCGCAGTATGTACACGTAAACCACTCGATATATGTGCCATTTGATCACTTACTTCCGATGTTTTTTGGCTCATCATCTGAGAGCTTTGAAAGTAAAATTGAGCTGTAGATACACGCATGAAAAACTCCTTACCTTACGGCAGCTAAAATGGTGTCAAAAATAGTATTTGCCGTAGTAATTATTTGTGATGCCGCTTGATAAGCCTGTTGAAATTTCAGAAGATTAGCGGCTTCTTCATCAAGGTTAACGCCTGATGTTGCTTGGTTTCTATTATAAGCTTGTGTGTATAATGCTTGCGCAGTATCTGCGACTAATTCTGCATTACTCGCTTTCGCCCCAACAACAGCAGTTGACGTAGCCAAACTTTGACTAAAAGTTTCTTCGCCTCCGTCAGTAACCCCTTCTTCTTGTGTTTTTGCCATAGCAAGAGCGTGTGTAGCATTACCAACACCAAATGCATCACCTATCGTAAAGGTTTCACGAGCATTAACACCTTCACCAGCAAGGTCTCCTGTAATTTCAATTTGAAAAACAGGTGAGCCTGACGGAATATCAACCGTTGCACTAGCACCAGCAACATAACTACCTGAAGCAATCGTAGGTGCAGGTGGTGGTGTGCTACTGTCATAAACACGATAGCTAAAAGTACCAGGTGTACTTTCATAAACATCAACGGTGACGTCGTAAGTTCTCGCAACTTCTGGGTCTATCACATTGGTTATTGCTATTGTGCCATCACTAACGTTATTAGTACTTGCTGTAACAGCAACGGCACTACTTGCAGCAATGCCTGTACCATCAGTTAGTGTTGTTTGCATTAATGCCGCACTATTTCTTGTTGGCTCGATAATGAACACATCTCCAGCAACCGGTGTACCAGTTTCCACAAATGAAAAACCATAATCTGGATTAGTCGGGGTATGTGTGCCTGCAGGGGTTCCCCCACCTGGAGGGCCTAAATTTTCGCTACCACCTGTAGTTAAATTGTGTATTGTAAAATCAGTACCATCAAAACGTACTTCAAACTCATCAGTTGTTACTAATGACACGTCATTAATAGTAACTTGTGCTGATGTTGTACCGGTATTAGAAGAAGGCGATAACACTCTACTTTGCTGTAGCTGAGTAGTATTGATGTCAGTGAACATGTTGGCACCTTGCAGACCATTTAAATCTAAACCACTGGCTTGCGTGTCATTCAATGTTGAAGAAATGGCCATAGCTAAACGATCAATTTCTACTCCTATCTCTCTTAAATCTTCATCTCTAAATTCAAAATTAGCCCCTAATGAGCCACCTAACTTTTGAGCATCAAGCGATACACTAATAGCACCACTCACTAAACTTATTTGTGTTTGCTTTACATCAGGATCACCAACATTAACTTGCAAAGTAAAAGGGGTAATTCCTGCCACTAACGTTGTACCCTGGCCGATCATTACTGTTTGAACACCATACTGATCTTCGAGCGTGGTCACTTTTGTATAACTACTTAGTTCTGTAATTAATTGATCACGTTTATCAAGTAAGTCATTAGGTTGACCTGAGACACCTTGTGAATGCGCCATAGTTTCATTCAACTTAGCTAATTCATATGAAATCTCAGAGATTCTAGTCGCAACTTGTGTAATCTCACCATTTACTGCATCTGTCATTTTATCAAAAGTATCGCTCAACTCATTAAAATCGTTACTTAAAATATTGGCTTGATTAAGTACTATGCTACGTAAACCAGCATCGCCAGGATTATCTGCAATACTATTAACTGCTTGATAAAAGTTCTCTAAAGAAGTAACAACAGCACCACCGCCGGTATTCATAATTTGATCAAGCTGTGTTAAACGCCTATCAAATAAATCAGCGTTACTTAAATTACTTTGACTGAGCGTTTGTTCTTTGTACGAGAATTCATCGTATACTCGGGTAATGTCTTGAACATAAGTACCAGTACCAATGTAATTACCACCGGTGACTAACCCCATTGATGCATCTTGTTCAGCACGCTGTCGGTTATAGCCCTCAGTATTTACATTAGCAATGTTATTGCTTGTAGTAGCCAACTGTTGTTGGGCTGCTGACAAGCCACTCACGCCGCTTTGATATAAACTTACTGACATAATGATAGTCTCAACATTTACCGTAGTAGCCTACGATTTATATTTATTTGGTGATTAAATTTGAGACTGTACGAAGCGTTGCCATTATTTTATTGGCGTATTGTGGATCGGTCGCATAGCCTGCCTGCTGTAAACCTTGCAAAAAGTGCTCCACATTGCCAGAGTTTTGTAATGCACCTTGATATCTGTCGTTATTGGTCAGAAAATTAGCGTAATCATTAAAACTATCATTAAGCGATTCGTAAGCTCTAAATGGTGCTGATTTTTTTACCATGGCACCTTGTTCAAATTCTAAAGTATCTTTTTGAATATGCTCGCCATCCCAGCGATTATCAGCCTTTATATTAAATAAATTATTTGAACTACTGCCTTGCTGATCTTTAATTATCTTTTGTCCCCAACCAGTTTCAAGTGCGGCTTGAGCAATAACAACTTGGAAAGGTACCCCTATTTTTTCTTCTACTTTTTTTGCTGGCTCTATTAAAGCAGTAACAAAATCTTTAGGCTCGGCAAACGATGGCGTTGAAAAATTGACGCTTTTATCGTCACCTGATGGTCCCTCTGTCGTCATTTTTAATGGTCTAAATGGCGCTTGGCTCAAACTATCATTTGATGTTTGTGTCGCTATATTTGAGGTTGCTTTACTTCCAGCAGATTGATTATCTTCAGAGAATATTGCAAAAGGATTAGCATTAGGTAAATGAGTACTAGCAGGTTCACGCGTTAAATTTATATTTTCAAGATTAGCATCATTACGTAATACCGTTCTTGGGGTAAAATTATCATCACCACCACCTAACTGACGAACAATAAGATCAGTTAGCCCTAACGAGCCATTTGAAGATAATTCGACCGCCATTTGTTGGTCGTTCATGTCTCGGTAAAACTTTGTTGATTCAGAGTTAAAAGGGCTGTCAGATTCCAACACATCTTGTGCTTTACGCATGCTTTTCAATAGCATTTGCATAAAAATAGCTTCAAACTGCTGTGCGGCTTCTTGTAAGGCTGCTTTTTTACTGTCACCATCGGTTTCTTTCGACTGCTGACGAATAGCATTCAAGCCATTCAGCTCTAGAAAGTTTCTCGATTGCTCAAAGTTAGAGGAGTTTATTAAATTATCAGCCATATATTTCTACCGTTAAATAACGATAAGCTGGCCGCGAATTGCGCCCGCTTGATCTAACGCTTCTAAAATAGCCATAACATCACCTGGCCCTGCACCAACTTCATTTATGGCTCTCACTAAGGTATCAAGCGATACGCCTGGTTCAAAGACAAACATACGTGCATCTTCTTGTGTAACATTAACACTAGATTCGTTAGCAATTGCAGTTTCGCCTTCGGCAAAAGCCCCTGGTTGTACGACATTTTGCACTTCATTTATCGTAACCGTAATACCACCATGGGTAATAGCCGCAGCAAGTAATTGAACTTCAGATCCAATAACAATAGTGCCTGTACGAGAATTAACGATAATTTTAGCGGCAGGTGATGCAGGTTCAAATTCTAAATTTTCTAATACCGACAAGAAACTAACTCTGTCAGCAATATCTCTTGGTGCTGTTACTTGTACCGACGTTGCATCAATTGCTTTTGCTGAGCCCGCAATAAGGTCATTAATAGTATCAGACAGTCGTTTGGCCGTGGTAAAGTCTGATTTATGTAAATTAAAAGTGATATGATCCCCCATTGAAAAAGGTGATTTAATTTCACGTTCAACTGTCGCGCCATTGGCTATACGCCCTACAGTTGGTGTATTTACTAATATTTTTGAACCATCAAGACCACCAGCACCTAAACCACTGACCACTAAACTGCCTTGTGCGACAGCGTAAGCATTACCATCAAGCCCCATCATCATGGTTTGTAATAATGTACCACCACGTAAACTTTCGGCACTCCCCATACTGGAAACAGTTACATCAATAGTTTGTCCTGCTTTGGCAAAAGCTGTTAATTCTGCATGAACAGCGACAGCAGCGACGTTTTTAATCTTTGGTTTAAGATCTTCAGGCATAGTAATTCCGAAATTACTTAACATTGTTTTGAAGCTTTGCTCGGTAAAAGGACTTTGCTCACCTGTCCCCGGTAACCCCACCACTAATCCATAACCAACAAGTTGATTAGATCGTACGCCTGCAACATCAGTTAAATCTTTAATACGCTGCGCATGACTGGAAAAGGCCATCAACATAATGATAATTGTAAATACTGCTTTCATAATATTACCTTTTTTAATTATAGGATTATCTACTGACAAATTTTTCATAACTCAGCAGGATAGTTCACACCTATAATGGCCACCATGAACTATTAAAGAATTTAGTTAACCAACCTTGCTCGTTGGCATCGGCAAAACTACCAGTACCAGCATATTGAATGCGAGCATTAGCAACTTTGGTTGATAAAATAGTGTTGTTTGAATTGATATCTTTAGGACGAATAACACCTGTTAACCTGATGTATTCATCGCCATTATTTAACGTAAGCCATTTTTCTCCACGTATCATTAAGTTACCGTTAGGAAGAACTTTTAAAACATGTACCGAAATATCACCACTTAAGCTATTACCCTGATCAGCTTTTGAATCGCCTTTAAAGTTAGAGTTTTGATTCAAGCCAAATTCTAATGTATTACCATTAAGTGTAAATGGATTGCCACCTAAGCCCATAACAGTATCAAGCTCACTGCTGTTTTCTTTTTTCAGCTCTGTTTTCGCATTTTTATTTGCTTGAGTACTTTCACTTAAGATCACCGAAATGATATCGCCAGTACGGTGTGCTTTAGAATCAGAATAAATATTGTTAACGTAATTTGCTTTAAATAACGAACCTGTCGGAATAATTGCTGCTTCTTCTTCCTCAGGTAAAATAGGCGCAAAATCAGGATCATTAGGTAAGACTTTACTTAATTCCACAGTGTTACTACAAGCACTTAACAGCGCTATTAACATCATTACAATTAAATTAAAGCTACATTTGTATAGTTTGTTTTTCATTATTGCCTCCTACCTTATTTCCTACCTGTTTAAACTAAAAATAAATTACAGTTGTTGGTTGATATAACTTAACATTTCATCAACAGCAGAAATTACTTTCGAATTCATTTCGTAAACACGTTGAGACTCGATTAAGTTCACCAGCTCTTCGGTAGTATTTACGTTAGAGGTTTCTAAAGCGCCTTGCACTAGCATACCGTAGCCCTCTAGACCTGGAATACCTTCTTGTGGAGCACCACTTACAGCGGTTTCAGTAAATAAGTTTTGTCCTATTGGCTCAAGCCCTGTTGGGTTAACAAAATTAACCGTGTTAATTTGTCCAATTACCGCAGGCTCTGCCTGGCCTTGTTGTGTTACTGACACTTCACCGTCTTGTGAGATGACAATACTGATTGCGTCCTCAGGGATAGTAATCTGTGGCTGTAACGCATAACCAGCGCCTGGCGTAACCATATTACCTTCTTCATCCATGGTAAATTGACCATTACGGCTGTAAGCAGATGAACCGTCAGGTAACAAAATTTCAAAGAAGCCTTCACCTTGAATCATAAGATCTAACGAATTATCTGTTGTTAGCATATCGCCTTGCGTATGGATTTTTTGCGTAGCAACAACTTTAGTACCTGCACCTAGCATTAAACCTGAAGGTGCTTCACTATCATTAGCCGTTCGTCCACCTGGTTGGTTTATGTTTTGGTAAAGCAAATCTTCAAATACTGCTCTGCTCTTTTTAAAACCAACAGTGCTGGCATTCGCTAAGTTATTAGAAATAACTGCGATATCTTTGGTTTGAGCGTCTAAACCTGTTTTACTTATCCATAATGCTGGGTTCATACATCACCTCTAAAAATTTTATTGCTTTCATGCATTTCTTTAAGACTAGAATGCACGTAATAATGAAGAACTGCTTGAATCAATTTCTTCTGCTGTTTTCATTAATTTTAAGTGCATTTCAAATTGTCTTTGTAATGCGATCATGTCTGTCATTTCAGACAAAGGATTAACATTACTTGACTCAAGAGCACCGCCTTGGACTTGTACATCGACACTAGCCAGTTCTGCTTGACCATCTTTACGTCTAAATAGGCCATCAGCGCCTTTTTCTAATAAACGAACATCAGGGTCAACTAATTTAATGCGGCCAATTTCTTCCTGTACACTACTTGGCGCCCCTTCAGGCTGAACCATAATAGTTCCATCAGATGAGATTTGAATATTGCTAACCGGTAAAGGAACAATAATAGGACCATTGTCTCCTAATACAACTTCACCACTGGTCGTTTCTAAGGTGCCATTTTCTGTTAAACGTAAATGTCCTTGCCTACTATAAGCTTCACTTTGTCCAAAAGGATCAACGGCACTATTCATTACTTGCGGCGTCTGTACAGCAAACCAACCGTCGCCTTTGATTGCGATATCAAGCGGGCGTCCAGTCGTTAATAAAGAGCCAGAGTCAAAATTTTGGCTTGCGCGTTCAGTCATGGCAAAAACACGTGTTGGTTGACCTTCACCAAACGCTTGCATGGTTCGCGCTTGTGCTAAATCAGCTTTAAAGCCTGTAGTTTTGGCATTTGCGAGGTTATTAGCGTTAATTGCTAGCGCCTGCATATTTTGTTTGGCACCGCTCATGGCGACATAAAGCATCTTATCCATAATGGTTTCCAGAAAATAAAAATTGTTACGTTAATAAATGCAAGGACAATGCCAAAGATGTATTAAGAAGTTTATGCTATGTTTTTCTGCACTTTGAAAAGAAATATATAGAGGAAATAGATAAGAGAATAAAAGAAAAAGCTGCTGCCCCCAATAACATAGTCATCGAGAGCTAGCAGCTTAAAGATAATTTTGTTCAATAATACAACAGTTAAAATAAAATCACTGCTTAACTATCTAATTTGTAAAATAGTATTATTTAAATCATTATCCACTTCTAACGAACGAGAGTTAGCTTGGAAGTTTCGTTGTGCTGAAATTAAATCAATCAACTCTGTGGTTAGATTGACATTTGACTGTTCTAAGGCTGATGAGTTAATTTCACCAAACGTACCCGAGCCCGCCTCACCCGCTATCGGGTCACCAGAAGTAATACTTTCTTTCCAAGATGTACCACCTATTTGAGTTAAGCCCTGTTCGTTAGCAAAACTCACTAATGCTATACGTGCTAAAGCCTCTGCCGTACCATTACTATAGGTAGCTTCTACTAAACCATCAGTACCTATCTCAATACCGGTTAATCGACCAACCGCTAAACCATCGTCTTCTAATCCATTAAGTGAAAATTCACCTGTCCATTGTGTTGGTTCTTCACCAGATACACCTAAATTAAAATCAATAATTATTTGTTGAAGAGGATCTGCGCCATTGTTTAATATAGCTCCACCTAATGCTGCCGTTTCAATCAAAGCAGGATCTTGACTTGTAAAACCACCACTAGAATTGAACACTAATTGTGCTCCATTAATACCAGCACCATTATTAACTGGCCCGCCTGGTATATCGACTAAGTCACCATCTACTGCTGTATACATATCCCAAGTATTATCCGCTGTTTTTGCGAAATAATACGTCACAATATGACTTTGACCTAGCGAATCAAAAATGTTGGATGCGGTTGACTCTGAAAATGTTGAACTATCATTTATATCAAAAGGAGCAGTAATAATCTCTGCGCTTGCAGGTAAGTTCATTTTGATGTCTACTTCACTGGTTGGGGTTGGCGCACCTGATGAAGTAGGTATTTGTAGTGGTGATGCAGTACTTAAGGCAACCGATGAAGACGAGCCGTCTGAGTTAACATCAAACGCTAACAAATATTCGCCAGCCGAGTTAACAACAAAGTTACTTTTATTTAATTTATATTCACCCGCTCGCGTATAAGATGTTTCTAAGCTACCAATATCAGGTACTGTTGCAAAGAAACCATTCCCCGTAATTGCTAAATCAAGCGAGTTAGTCGTAAAAGCGATACTACCTTGTGAGAATTGTTGAGCAACTTCAGATGTTAAGACACCATCACCCACTTTTGTTTTACTTGATGACAATAAAGATGTTGCATATACATCTACAAATTCAGCACGCGATTCTTTAAAGCCCGTGGTATTAACGTTAGCTATATTGTTAGACGTAACATCTAAATCTTTTTGTGCTGCGTTTAACCCACTTAATGCTATATTAAATGACATAATTTAATCCTCTTAAAAATTCATTGCTTTATTAGGCTACATTTCATTCTAATTCATTCTAATGCTAACCTGTAAAATTTATCTTTTTGTTGAGTTTTGCCCCAATCAATTAACCTTCTGCAACTTCAACTACATCTTCTAATTTCATCGCACTACCACCATTAAGATTAAGTACAATACCGTTTGAACCGGCAAGCGTAACACTATCTACCTTACGATAAGTCATTGCTTGCAATTCAGACGCTTGTCCATCAACAAGACCAACAACTCTAAAACGATAAGCCCCAGTAGTTGCGGCTTCCCCTTCAGACGTTTGGCCATCCCAAGTAAAGGCGGCACCACCTTCAGCCATATCGCCAACAGGTACCGTTTGAACAATTTCACCTGCAACGTTTTCAACGTAAATAGTGATATTACTTGCCGCCTCAGTAGTAACTATTTTCCCTTGAACTGAATCGCCTTCGCTCATGCCAAAAACATTATCTTCAACTAAAACACTTCGACCTACCAAAGATGAGGCTTGTAAGGCTTGACTTGAAGTCATCGAACTAGCAAAACCAGCAAAAGATTCATTCAACTGACTTACACCGTCTGTTGTAGAGAATGCGGTCATTTGAGAGATCATTTCATTGTTATCTGCAGGTTCGGTTGGATCTTGGTTTGCTAATTCTTGTGTTAACAACGCAAAAAAATCAGCCTGTGTGAGCATGCCATTGCCACCACTATCAGCAGTTTCATATTCTTCTTTTTGCCAATAAAGAGAGTCAAGGCCATTTGTACCACTAACAGTTTCCATTTCCTACTCCTTATGACTGACCAAGTTGCAGTGTTTTAGTTAACATGTTTTTTGCTGACTCTGCTAATTGCACATTAGTTTGATATGAACGAGACGCAGAAATCATATTGGTCATTTCTTCAATAACATTAACATTAGGTTTATAAATATAACCGTCTTTGTCTGACATAGGGTGTTCAGGTGCGTATTCAACATTTAGAGGTTTGTTACTTTCAACTATCCCTAATACTTGTACACCAACACTACTTTCTTGTCCCCCGGCAGCTTTTTGCATAGCAGCGGCAAAAACTGGATGCCTAGCACGATATGTTTCACTTACACTTGAACTAACACTGTCAGCATTAGCAATGTTACTTGCCGTGGTATTTAAACGCATTGACTGCGCACTCATACCACTACCTGTGATGTTAAATACGTTAAAAAGGCTCATTATTAAGCACCTCCTGAGATGACATTTTTCAGGGCTTTTATTTTTCCGTTAAGAAACTGAACCCCAGCTTGATACTCTAATGTGTTTTCTAGATACAAGTTTCGTTCCACTTGTACATCTACCGTGTTACCGTCTCCGGTATCGGGCTGATCTGGATTGCGAAAAGCAATGTTATTATTTATTTCAGTACGCACATCAAAGTGTTTAGCGTGAGTTTTACTCATGCCAATTTGTTGTTGACCAGCTTGTTGCATCGCTTTTTGAAAGTCCATGCCCTTTGCTTTATAACCAGGGGTATCAGCATTAGCAATATTGCTAGCGATCACTTCCGCTCGCTGAGATCGCAAAAGCATTCCCTTTGCGTGAAGTTCAAAACCTTTATCAAAGCTAATAGCCATAATAACTCACCATTAATTATATTTAACATTGAGTCATTCAATAATTATGCCAATAAAGATGATACAAATTAAAAAGAAAGTAAATTGCTGCCAACGACCTTACTAGTAGTAAATAAAAAAGTATTAAGCAATGAAAGTATGTTGCAGGGATAAATAAGGGGGGAGTATGTGGTTTGTAAAGTTAATATCCAGTGAAATAGCAGGTTGTAGATTAAGTAAATACTAAGTTGTGAAGTTTATCTAACTTCTATTTATTGTAAATTTCACAACTATAGTGGTTACAGCACATTAATAATAAAAGGAGATTATTCCCTTTTTATTTTTTTTGATAAATAATACCTGGGTTACAACGCAGCATCTCAAAATCAGCATTTAATCCAGAAAGTGATTCCGAAGCACCTAAAAACAAATACCCTCTTTCATTCAAAGTGCCATGAATTTGACTTATTATTTGAGTTTTGATTTCTGTTGAAAAATAAATCAGCACATTTCGACAGAAAACAACATCAAAACGTCCCATCAAACTATAGCTATTAAGTAAATTAAGCGGGCGAAAACTTACCATTTTTTTCACTTCATCTTTTACCTTCAGCATGCCATTATCACCATTTTCAAAAAACTGTCTTTTTCTTTCTTCAGACAAACCACGTGCTAACGCAAGTGAATCATAATGGCCATATTTGCAGTGTTCCAGCATAGTACTTGAAATATCAGTACCAATAATTTGTATACCTCTTGAGAAGCTGCCAGGATTACTTTTTTGATACTCTAAAATTGACATCGCAATAGAGTATGCTTCTTGCCCAGACGAACTCGCTGCTGACCAAATTTTGACAGGCGTTTTACGTTGAGCTAATTCGGGCAATATTTTACTTTTTAATAGCTTAAAAGGGTAATCATCACGAAACCATAGTGTTTCATTAGTCGTCATGGCATCGATCACTGCAGCTCGTAGTTGTCGCTCTACGGGTGACAACGTTCGAGTCACTAATTCTCCAAGCGAATTAACACCAAACTTGCTCATTAACGGAGCTAAGCGGCTTTTAACTAGATATTGCTTACTTTCACCTAGTACAATGCCACACTGTTGCTCTAAAAAAACTCTAAATTGATGATAACTTTTATCGTCAAGTTGTCTTACTGACACTAGTACTACTTCCTAATTTATTTTATATGGTGACTATTTTTATAATGGATGGTTTAGCCACTTTTTAACCGCTGTTGCTAGTTCATCTGGATGAAATTTAGCAATAAAATCATCAGCACCAACTTTTTGAACCATGGCATTGTTAAACACACCGCTCAGTGATGTATGCAAAATAATTGGCATTTTAGCCATACGTTCATTACCTTTCACTTCAGCGGTTAGTGTATAGCCATCCATTTCTGGCATTTCGATATCAGAAACCATTAAAGCTACTTTCTCAGTAATGCTATGCTCACACGTTTCAGCAATAGCAATGAGTTGCTCTAATGCCTCTTGCCCATTTTTTGCTAACGCCATTTTAATACCTAATGGCTCTAATGCTCTTTTTACTTGATTACGTGCCACGGTTGAATCATCCGCTATCATCACTATTCGTTCACCGAGATCTTCGCCCACACTTTTATCAACAACACCATCACTTAAATCAGTTGAAACAGGGCTAATTTCATTCAATATTTTTTCTACATCTAAAATAGAAACCATTTGATTGTCAATTTCAGTAACAGCAGTTAAATAGCTAGACTTCCCTGTTCCTTCAGGAGGTGGCATCATGTCTTTCCAGCTTAACGTAACAATCCGCTCAACACCTGCCACTAGAAAGCCTTGAATACTACGATTATATTCAGCAATAATAATAAAAGAATCTTCAGTTTGCGTTATCGCTGGCCCACCAATAGCTTTACTCATATCAATAACTGAAATAGTTTGTCCACGAATATGAGCAACCCCTTTAATAAAAGAGTCTTGTTTAGGAATCATGGTTAATTTAGGACACTGTAATACTTCCCTTACTTTAAAAACGTTAATTCCAAAACGTTGGCGACCTACCAATTTAAAAAGTAGTAATTCCAATCTATTTTGACCAACCAATTGTGTTCGCTGATTGACCGAGTCTAATATACCTGCCATAAAAACCTCATTTATAATCAAGAGCGCTATCATTAATCCTATATTGAATAGAACAAAAAGGCACAATTCTTGATTGTATTTACTGTATGTCAAAATAAGTGACAAAAAACTGATGCTTAGTATGTCACTATATTATAAGTAATGAATATAATTAATATACTCATAGTATAAACTTAATGTGCCAATAACTATGTTACCCTAGTTAAGAGCATAGTCGAGTATTTGAATTAACCTAAAAATATATGGCAAAAAATCATGCGTACAAGTATCGTTTATCTTTCTTTTATCTGCTTATTAATGCTTTTACCCTCCATCAGTTTAGCGACAACATGGGATAGAGCTTATATAGAGTCATTTGCAAAAAAATACCTAGAAGCCAATATACCTGCGCCAGCTGATGGACGAATATCCTTTAATGTTACCAATATAGATACAAGAATAATAATAAAACCTTGCCAAGTACCTATTAAAGCAAATATACCTGAAAATACCAATCGTAGGAATGTTAATGTTAATATAACTTGTGATGATGCAACTCCTTGGCAATTATACTTACCTGCTAAAATTGAAAGAACCTTTGCAGTTGTTGTTACAACGAGTACGATTGAGAAAGGTGAAGTGCTCACTAAAGAGAATATTGCAATAGATTACATTGCCACAAACAAAATACGTGGTGAGAGGATTACCGATATAAACTCAGTGTTGGGTAGTAAAGCAGAAAAAAGAATCGGCAATGAACGCACCATTACTAAATCAAACATATGTTTAGTTTGTAAAGGAGACGTTATTACTATTATTGCAAAAAACGATAACTTTTTAATTAAAACAAAAGGTACTGCACTAAGCTCAGGTAATTTACATGAACAGATTGAGGTTAAAAACTCACGTTCTGGTCGAATAATTAAGCCTCAAATTAGTGCTGTTAATCAGGTTACTATTAACCTATAATTTTTAAGATCTAATCTTTACCGTCGGAAATTATTTTACCCTAAAATTTTTAGTGTATTTTATTTAAGTTATCTTACTTTTTGCCGATATAAAGTTAATGAATAAACTTTAGAAGAACTTTTTACCGTAGGGTAATATTATGACTATAAATATCAATAACTTAAATAACCAAGCACAGATCAACCAAAATAAGCAGTCTCATGCTAAACAAGATGTGGCTCAAACTACAGCACATAGCCCACAAACTAAACATGTTGCTCGCGACTCTGTTTCCTTGACGCCACAAGCGCAACAGTTCAAAGAATTACAAAAAAAATCAGCTGATGCACCTGTGATCAATCAAGAGAAAATTGAAGAGCTGAAAAAAACAATTGCCTCTGGTGAGTATAAAATAGATCCGCAAAAGCTTGCTGCTAGCATGGCTAAGTTTGAATTTACGTTATAATTTGATATAACCGTGGGACTGGGTGATAATCACCCTTTGCTATAATAAAGGTGTACTTAATGTCAGCTTCCCCTCAATCAATAGAGTTAATTTCTCAACAATTTGCTCAATTACAAGAACTAGAGCAAATTATTAGTAGTGAAAAACTTATTTTACAGCAACATCAACCTGACGCATTACTAGAAATTAGTGAGCAAAAAAACTTATTGTTGGTTGCTATTCAAGATTTAGATAAAAAAATTAGTCTTAACCAAGCTTTCTCAATAGATAAAAAAGCCGGGGTTCTTGATGAAAAACTCACTGAAATTGAAGATCTATTACACCTTTGCCAACAAAAAAACAAAATAAATGGCCAAATAATAGCGCAATCTCAGCTAGCTGTTCAGCGTATGAAAACAACGTTATTAGAAAATAACAATAAATCATCAATGACTTATGATAGTAAAGGTAAGAAATCTGGTGGATTAAGCAGCATAGAGATGAAAGCTTAGATAAGTCATATACTTCAGTTATTCAAATTATTAGCTATTAGAATAACTGACTCAAAATAACCTCAAGTCAATATTTCATTAATACAAAACAAGCCTCTATAATGAAGCTTGGTTGAATCGAGTGTACCCTACGTTTAAAAGTATTCGACCTTCTTAATTTCTTTTCGCTGTAAATTTGCTTGATATATTTCATACACGTCTTTGAAATCAAGCTGTAATTCTGTTGTATAAGTATCCCCTACCGGATAACTTTTTACGACTTTAGCGCCTCTAATTAAGCCTTTTATAGATGAAACTAATTGTTGATTTTCAATTAACATATCAGCCATAGTTGTTGAACTACTAATTTGTTGCCCATAAACTTGCTCTGCTAACTCTGAATAAGCGGCAATTTTCGACGCTTTAATGGCCATTAGCATCCGTTGAGTTTTGTTATCAGATTTTTGTAAACTTATTGGTGCGTAACCAATACCGTGAATAATAGGAAATACTTGTGGTTCAACTACTTGCCATTGTACATGCTTATCGTACATGCTTGTGCAAGAAGCAATAAACAGTAAACTTACAACAGCAGTTATTATTTTAAAGCGTGCATTTATCATTATTTCACCTCTTAAATTACTGTTGAATAGCAACAGCGCGCTGCTCTTTAATTAATTTATGATTACTGCGAATCATCATACCGTCTTTCATTATGACATGTTCACCATGATTTTTTTCTGCACCTACAACCCATTTAGGAATAAAAGATTGTGCTGTAGCAACAACAACATGAGATTGAATGCCAATCATACGTGCATTAACGATAATCCCGTCTTCTTGCTCCATCATAGTTCCTGTGACTACATAGTCAATAATCTGACGTTCAGGAAGCTCTTCCCAATCACGACTAAAAACATAGTCGCCTGCTTTTGTAACACGAATATGACCTGTAGCCTTGTAGTCAATAATGACCAAACCATGACTCTGTAATTCATGCACAAAGCTTTCTGCTATTTGATTTCCTAGCCAATTAGTTGACTCAAGATCCTCTAAATTCACAAACGAAGCAACAGCCACCGGCGTTTTCGCGTTAACAAAACTACTATTTGCTAACATTTGATACGCTAAACCTTTTACTAAATCATTAATGGCATGCTTAGGTAAGTTATAACTATCTATCTCACTTTTATCTGTTTGCTTTATCTTATAAAAGTTATCTTCTTTTACTGTATTGCTACAAGATAAAAGAGTCGGCAGCAGTAATGGTATCAGCCACTTTATCATAGTGAACCCCTTAATAATTCAACATTTATGCTATATTTCGCTAGCTTAAGCAATGAACTTTTTATCTATTCGATTATTTATTGCTATAAAACAATGCACATTTCAAGCCAATTAAGCTTCAAGTACAAGGTTAGTTAAAATAAACAGGCACACATTGTGCATAAGCTCTATAGTAAAGTTCCTTGTAAATTGCACTATGCCTAAAACAGGCTTTTCATTTTCATGAGAGAGTATATGTATACTATATCTAAAAAAATCATTTTATCTATCAGCTTAATGGTAACTAGCGCTATTACTAATGCACAATGGTATGAGGCTCAAGGCTATGCATCAACAGCTAAAGACTCGGTTGAAGTAGCGCGAACTAAGGCAATGGAAAATGCGTTAAAAAAAGCATTACTTGTCGCTGGTGCTAGCGTTTCAAGTATTCAACAAGTAGTGAATGGGTTGCTCACTCAAGATCAAATAAGTATACGTGCTAGTGGCAGTGTGAATTCAATTGAATTAATAGAAGAGCTTCATAGTAACGATATGATTAGCGTTACTATACGTGCCGATATTTTTCCTCAAGAAAAAAAGTGTTTCTCGTTAGATTACAAAAAATCAATTTTGATCACCAAAAGCCACTTACTTCAAAGAGAACACGCAAACCTTGGCAAAATATATCAAATTGATTCCGCCATGATCAAACAGCTAAATAAAAAACTTAAAAATCAAAGTAGCTATAGCGGGGGTAAATTATTACTTAAAAGCTCAACAGAATTCTCGCGTTTAAATAATAGTTTCAATGAAGAAAAAATAAAACAACTCACAATCTCTCTAGCTGAAAATACCGACAGCCAATATGTTCTTTTTAGTGAAATTAACGATATGTCTTTGCAAGAGCAAAGAACAAATTCATTAAAAGTATGGCAACAACCGACCTACCCTAGAAATTTCGATTTTACCCTTTATTTATACAATGGTTTTAGTGGCGAACAAATATGGCAAGGTAATTACCAAGACTCTGCGGTTTGGGATTTCAATAAAAGAAGAAGTATTGATGTACACGCCACCACCTTTTGGCAGAGCGATTACGGTAATATGATTGATGCTTTACTTAGTCGAACAATAAATGATATTGACGAAAATGTTATGTGTGAGCCGAATGAAGGAAAAATAATACAAGTCCAAGGCAACCAAATTACAATAAATTTAGGTAAAAATCATGGCGTGAAAATTGGTGATGAGTTCACGTTACTCCATAGTAGCACTTTCGTTAGTCAACAAGGAAAAAGCTATACGGGTTACAATATTAGCCCTCATAAAGTTAAAGTAACCAAACTCACATCACAAAGTGCAACAGCAAAAACGTTGAATAATGATTTACTAGATAATATTCAAATAAATGATGTAGCAGTACGATATTAAAAAAAGTATATAAAGCAAAGGTAAAGCTTAACTTTATGCTCATAAAGCAATAGAATATGCACCATAAAGTTAGGTCATTAATTTACCACTTCAAAACGCCTTTGTAGCTCAGTTGGATAGAGCAAGCGCCTCCTAAGCGCTAGGTCGGAAGTTCGAATCTTCTCAAAGGCGCCATAAAAATCAAAAATTTAAAAAACACACCTACGACGAAAAAACGAATAAACTATTTATTCTATAAAAGGGGTAGTATTTAACCACAACACTTTTTATATTTTTTGCCACTATCACACGAACATGGATCGTTACGGTTAGGTGTTTTCTCAAAGGTAGTCGTCTTTGGTGTATTTAATACTGCATCAAGCTCGCTAATATTCTCATCAACAGAGTCATCAACACTGATATTAGCATAAAATTTATTTTCCGTAACAATAGCCTCAACTTCTGTTTTTCTTATTTCACTACCAACAACTAGCGTTAATGGATTTTTTTCTGTCCCTAGCTTAGCATTGCGTTCATTTTTAAACCCTGTTTTTACATGGTTTTCTCTAGTGTGAATTCGACCTTTATAATATAAATTGTGCACAATATCTCCGCTATTTTAATTCTGTATTTAATACGTTCATTTTATCGCGGCAGTATAACGTAACGCGGTGAATAGTCGACTATTGAATTAATGATAAGTTTTATTATCAATTTTTTATATTTGAATTACAGCAAATATAACACTACAGTTAATAAACCATAGCATCAATAAATGCACCAAGGAGCCCTAATAATAATGGAGATAGAACACGGAGAAGTAACAATTACTGTTGATAAAAATATTATTATAGTAAAGCTAGAAGGCGCTTTTAACGAATTTGGTGCGAAAAAGTATACTGTTGGTGTAAAACAAATAATTGATACCTTTCAAGGAAAACCTTTTTCTATTTTAATCAATAATCTGGAAGTATTAGGTGGTACTCCAGAGGCATATGAAGAACTTGAAAAATATAATCAATGGCTAAACACGCAAAATTTAGTTGCCAAAGCAATGGTAATATCTTCTATTACGACTCTTGATATTATTAACTTGCTCTCCCCTTCTAGACAATCACAACAAAGTAAGAATTTTGATAATGAAGAAGATGCTATGCAATGGTTAGCAACACTAACTTAATCTTTTCAATTAGTATCATTTCTTATAAAAGTTAATGTAAACAAAAAACTATAATGATAATCAGGTTCATACTAAAGTATGAAATTTTCCCTGATACTACTTTTATTTATATATAGTTATTCGAAATAATTACCCGTAGTAACAAGGAATAAAACAATGAAGTTAAGTAAAGTATCTATTTTAATGGGTTTGGCAATGTCATTAAGCGTTGCAAGTGCTCATGCAGACCTTTTTGGTAGTTTAAAAAACAAGCTAACCGGTGAAGCTAAAAAAGAAGTACAGAAAACGGCTAAATCAACCAATGAAAGCGCTAGTGTTAGCAATGTTGCAGGCCCAAGTTTAGAAGGCGGACCAGATGCAAGCTTAACATCAATGACGACTTGTACTGATTTTAAACCTGAAAATATAATAATAGGTAACCTAGGTACATATACATTTCAGAAAGGGTTTTCTAAAGAGAAACGTACAGGTTTGTTAAATAGAAAGCCAGCCGAATTAACTAACGGTTGTATTTTACCTTCACTTGAATCACGTCAAGTAGCTTATATGGAAGTTGACACAAAAAAATATGAAGCATTAGGTAATTCAAATGATTGGTCTATGCAGTGTATTAGATCAGCTAACCCTGGTGCTGGTGCATTAGGCGAAACTGAACGAAAAGATGAATATTCATACAGCGTAGACTTTATCACAGGTAAAGCTATGTTACTTCATTGTGGTAACTCTGAAGGGATAGAAGAATGCGCCGAAGGAAGTAATAGTTCTCGAAGCGGTATATGGGATAAAAAACTTAAGGCTAAAGGAAAAACAATGTTAAGCGTTCACGCTAACACAAGTTCGTTAGCCCCTAAACAAGGTGAAAAACTATACTGCCAATACTATAATCAAACGTCTGGAAAAAGTTTATTTGCTTTTGAATACTTAAGATTAAATAACTAATATGCTTTTAATGTCTCTAGTTGCAACGTTCATGCAACTAGAGACAGTTAATTCACTATCCCCTCTCAGTGCGACTAAACCTTCGTAGAAAAAACTGATAGAAAAAGCTTAATAGAAAAGAAATGTCATCAAGTCACTATAGATCTTTCATTTTTCGTGTAATCACCACTCTCAATTTTGCCGGTTTAATCGGTTTATGTAACCAACTCACGCCTTCGGCTTCTATCGCTTTTATTACCTCTGGCGAGGTATCACCACTCATTAATATTGATTTAATCGGATAATTTAAGGTTAATTTAACCTGCTTTATAGCCGCAATGCCTGTCTTGTGATTGCGTAATCGATAATCGGATATCAGTAAATTAGGAGCCCAATCAGGTAAACCGTTAATGGCGCGACAAGCCTCTTCTGCAGATTCAAAAGCGCGCACTTTACAGCCCCAATTCGCCAGAGTATGGCTTAAACTAAAACGAATACCTTCATGATCATCTATAACAATGATATCTATAGCACTCAAATTTTTATTCATATCAACGATATCGGCAACTTCAACCTGCTTGTTATCCCCCTCAGGTATGTTAATACTAAAACAACTGCCAGTGCCCAGTTCAGAGTTAAGTGATAACGGCCAATGTTGCAATTCACATAAGCGTTTAACAATAGATAAACCTAAACCTAAACCTTTATTTTGATCACGTTCTGGATTGTGCAGTTGTCGAAACTCTAAAAATATAACCTCTTGATCTTCGACGCATATCCCTACACCAGTATCTTTTATACTAAGCTTAACTCCCTCTGAATCTTTAGTGACAAAGAGTTTAACACCGCCAACATTTGTATAACGAATAGCATTTGATACCAAATTATTTAATACTTGTTTTAATAAAACAGGATCCGCCAACACCGTGCAGTCTTCAACATCAAGCTCTACAGTAATTCCTTTCTTTTTGGCTAGTGGTTCAAACTCTCCTTGTAATTTAACCAAGAAGGTTCTTAAACATAAATGCTGTGGCTTAGGAATAATAACCTGTGCATCTAATTCAGAAACATCAAGCAAGCTATTCAGTAATTCAGACATACTATTAACACTACTTTCTAAACGTTCAAATAATACATCATCTTTAGGATTGCTATTTCCTGACTTAAGCGTATTCACAATAAGATTAACCGCTTGCAGTGGTTGGCGAATATCATGACTTGCCGCCGCAATAAATTGCGACTTTTCGGCATTAAGTCGCTCAGCATTTGCTCGTGCCTGTACATGTTCAAACTTTAAAAAAATTGCGTCTATTAATGATTTATTAACACCATGGAAAAAGGCCATTAACCCAGTCCAAACCAAAATTAATGCGATATAAATATCGACACCATGATCTACTTCCATCATATACAACTTAATAACCAATGATAATAAAGGCAATATCGAAAAAAAGACTACTCGATAAAAATAATAAGCAAGTGCATGCGCTATCGTTCCCGTTAATGCAATGATCATAATAAGCATGGTATACAAATAAATATCAGTTTCTGAATGTAATAGTAACCAAGGAGCAGAAGCTATATATGCACTAAAAATAAGCAGAGGAATATCGCTAAGGTTTACCCAAGAAGAAGGATTAAATTTAGCAGGATATTTATAAAACAGATAAAAAGTAACGAGCACACTTACCAATAATATGGCATCGAGGGTAAACCATATGTTGATAGAATTTTCTGATGTTTGCGCTTTAAAAATAAAGTAGTAAAGCGGTAAACCAACAATGATAGAGCCTATGTAAATCCTCAACATTTCTTTCATGTATAAAGAGAAACTTTCTTTTTGAATTAACTCTGTATTTATTTTTTGTTCAAGATCTAATGTAAGCAATGTTAATAGCCTTTATCAAAATGATATTTATTTTGTTCAATTTTCAGTATCAGCTTGGTTATACCAATTCCAATAAGTTTATCTAAGCGCTGGCAGTACTCTTAAATGTTCTGCTTTACGGATACAGTCCATTCTATTTTTAGCGCCTAATATTTTGAATATTCGCTGTAAATGTGACTTTACCGTTGCTTCACTGATATACAAAACAGCAGCAATACCTGCATTTGTTAACCCAGACTGTACCATTTTCAATATTTCTAATTGCCTTTCGCTAAGTGATGACTGAGTATTTTCTATGGAGTTTTTCGACATTATTGCTAAGGAGTTGGCAATATGATCAGGAATAACAATCTCACCATTGATGATTTTAGTTAATGCTTCACTTAATTGATTTACCGTCCATGTTTTAGGGAGAAAGCCTAATGCGCCAAGACTTAAACACTCTGATAAGGTCACTAAATCTTCTTTTGCAGACATAATCACCACAGGGATATCAATTTTTCTGGAGATAAGTGATTTCATAAAAGAAACACCATTCATGTCTGGCATGGATAAGTCTAATATCAACAAATCAAAGTCGGTATTTTTTTTTAAAAGTGCTAGTGCTTGTTGTGCATTTAAGGCTGAGGTAATATCACATTCCTGCATATAGGCAGACAAAGACGCTTTCAACCCTTGGCTAAAGATAGGGTGATCATCCAAGCTCAATATTTTCATTATAAATTCTTAATGGGTAAGTTTGCTATAAAAGACATAAAGCTAGAATATATATTTTTATAGCAATTTAATATTAAAAGTTCAAAAACCTATAATAAATTACGTTTGATTATCATTATTTAATGATAATCAAACGTTCAAGTTACCAATTTATTATTAATTGGGCAAAGGAGATAATACAACTGTGTTAACGCTCAGTATTCCAACTAAAAAAGTAAGCACCAAGAGACAAAAATATCGCACTCATCACTAATAAACTCGTAACATGATAACTAATGTCACCTAAAGTAGCGCCTTCAGTAATTATTTGCCTAGCACCAGCCACTAAGTGTGTTAAAGGTAAAAAGTCTGCTACGGTTTTTAACGCTGATGGTGCCCCTTCTAAGCTAAACCAGACACCTGAAAGCATCATCATAGGCCAAGAAGTTAGATTTAATAAGCCCCCAATAAGCTCTTCACTTTTACTTCTACTAGCAACTAATAAACCCAAACTGATTAAACAAAAAGCGCCTAACATGCCAATAATAATTAAATCGAAATAGCTACCGAGCATTAAAAAATCAAATAAAAAGTTACAGCCGCTATACACTACAGTAGATATAAATATCACGATAAATAAACGAGATAATAACTGCGCTGAGACAAACTCAAAAGCCGATAGAGGTGTTGCCTTTAAGCGTTTTAATACGGCATTTTTACGGTAGCGTACAATGACGTAACCAACACCAAATAAACAACTAAACATCATATTCATGCCTAAAATTCCGGGTAATACCCAGTCTATATAACGAATTTCTTTTCCTACCGTTTCTAAACGGATATAGTTTTTTAATGGGACATTAAGTATTTTTTCTACTAGATAGCTCTTAGATGATTCGTTATTAACCCAATATTGGCTTGTTGAAACATCAATCACTAAATCTATGGTGTGATGACTTAACTTTTTATTAGCAAGCTCTACAGTGTCGTAATTAATATAATCAATAAACCGAATATTTTTAAATGAATCTTGTACACTTTCTGCTTGAGCCTTGCCTTCGGTCACACTATTAATAATGCCAACTTTATATGCTGGACGCCCATCCCCTGAAAAAATAACCGAAAAACCGATAAGTAATAACACAGGAAATATTAAGTTCCAGCCTAGCGATGATCTATCACGAAAAAATTCAATGTTGCGGGCTTTGAACACCGCATAAAAACGCTTTATATTCATATTGCTCTATTCTCTTAAAGACTGGCCAGTTAAATGTAAAAATAAATCATCTAAATTAGCAGACTTTACATGAAGGCCTTCTAATGAAACCTGATTTTGTATCAGCATTAATAATGTTTGCTCGACATTACTTGTAGTAATTTCAACCCTATCTGACACTATTTTCCATTGATAAGTTTGAATTAGCGAGGCCGGAACTTGTTGTGCTGGTAAGTAAATAAATACTTCTTTAAAGTGTTTACTTAAGAGTTGTTGTGGTGAGCCGGATTCAATAACTTTCCCTTCAGCCATAATCACAATATCATCACAAAGCTGCTCAGCTTCATCCATATAATGTGTTGTCAGAATAATAGTTTTGTTTTGTGCTTTAATATTTTTTATTAATTGCCAAAAGTTTCGTCTTGCTTGTGGATCTAACCCCGTTGTTGGTTCATCTAAAAAAATAATTTCAGGGTCATTAATTAATGCTAAGGCAAGTAATAAACGTTGTCTTTGCCCGCCTGATAATAATCGATTATCTCGATCTAAAAAATCACCTAAATCGCAGAGCTCAATAATTTTTTGTTGCGATAATGTATGTTCATAAAAAGCAGAAAACAAATTCAATGTTTCTTTGACAGTTAAAAAGTCTTGTAAAGCGGTATGTTGAAACTGAATTCCTATTTGCTGGGAAATATAATTATCGACTTCTTTTGGTTGTTTCTCATGGTTTTTATAAACAACTGAGCCTGAACTAGCCGAAATAATTCCTTCCATAATTTCTATCGTCGTTGTCTTGCCGGCACCATTAGGCCCTAAAAGCCCAAAACAATGACCTTGTTTAACATTGAAGCTGATATTATTGACCGCAATAACATCTTTATACTTCTTAGTTAGTGCCTCAACACAAATTGCAACACTCATAGTTTATTGATCCTTATACTGCTCTTAACTTTATTGTACTGCACTTACTCAAAAAAACATTAGATTTCTCACAAACAGTAATAATTATCATTTGCATTTAATTTGTAGTTGGTTTATTTTAAGGATTAAGAAAATGTACATTAAAGGATGAAATATGACTTCTGAAATTTCTAGCGCCGACATTAATGACACGAAGGTTCAAGTTGAATTATCAAGTAATATGTTACATCAATTGCTTAAATCAGGAGTACTACACGGTGGCGATTGTAAATGCTTAAACGCAAGTGCCAAAAAAGTTCTGTGGCAAGCCTTATTAGCAGCCAGTACAGATGATGGAATAAATGTGGAGCAATATCTATGCGCTTAAAAACCTCTGGAGAATTTTTACAGCTTGAACGCTGGTTAACTATTTTAATTGAAACCTATAAAGACTACCCAACTTACGGATTAGCTAAAACAATCAATTATTACGTAGATCGCTTATTGCATCATGAAGATATTCACCTTTGCGACCAAAAGCCTGGGGAAAGCGGTAATGATAAACGCTGTGAGTATTTGAGTATGAAAAAGTTCTGGGAATGGCAGGCAAGAAGCTAATCAACTATTCTACTGATTAACAGCTAACGACTTAATAATAGTTTAACTTTTGCTCTCAAAAATTGTTCAAGCGCTTTTTTACCAGTAAAACCATAGGTGTTACAAACATCATTAATGCTATGTTTCTGGAAGATGCGACTGATAAATACTAGCAAGTCTTGATCTTCAGCATATTTCACATCAGAAAGAACCATTTTCAGCCATAAATGTAAACTAAAAACACAACTTGAATACTGACCATATCCCTTAGCAAAATCAACAATATTTGCTTGATCACGCTCGCTCAATTCAACACAAGTTAACTTAGGTGAGTTACACATGATTAATGCTACTAACTTGGCAGATAAATACTTATACTCATCTGTTAATAGGTATTCAAAACTGCGGTAGAACGTTGAATTTATATCCGTAAGTGCCACCGTAGCTTTTGAAGACAACGCTTTAAGTACGAGTGCAGATTGTTCACCGCTTGCTTTATCTTTTTGGAAACCTATACGCGCTAACTTAAAGTAGTTTACTAGCCAAAAAGAAAGTAACGGCTTAGTCGCACCAAAACTAGACGCTAAAAAATCAACATTTTGTAATGCGGCAAAATTTTCTATTTTATCTAAAAAATAACTGCCAACGCCTTGCTGCTGTAGTTGTGGATGTACTGCTATTCGCATTATTCTGATGTAGTGATAATCAAAGGCATATTCAATTCCACATTGAGTTAATAGTGATTGCGGCACAAAATGATTTTTTAAGCGCCTTTTAGATTGCTGAATCGCATTCACTAATTCACTATCGATAACAATAGGATCTGAGCTAGCGCTAGCGCTAGAGTTAGAGTTAGAGTTAGAGTTAGAGTTAGAGTTGAAACTACCTTCATTAATTAAGAGTGCAACCGCGACTACATTTAGCTTCGTTAATTCTTTAGACAATAAACAAACAAGCTGTACTTGCTCATTATCTAAAAGCATTTTTACATCACTAGGCTTAGTTTGATAATGTGCAGTCACGAGCACCGAAAAAACTTGTTTAAACAATGACTCGTCGTGGGCTAATTCAGTCGCGCTAAATTGCTTAAATACTAGCGAAGACAAGCTATTTATTGATGAGTCCTCCGCGATACTTGGCAGTTCAGCATTCAACAAACAGGCATCAAAAACTAATTGTTCAAGTGGGTCATTAATTCGCCATCGAATAGGCTCATTAATATGTAAACTTTGCCAATGAGGATATTGAGCCGCTAGCGTACCTTGAAACTTTAAGGTAAAGCCACGACCTGCCCCTTCGTAACCATGAATAGTGGTAGCAAACACCAAGCGCGAATTATTCGACAATAACTGTTCGAGCAAATAGATAGGAATAGCCGCTGCTTCATCAACTAGCAACAAACTAGCATTTACCGGTTGTTTAATTAATTGGTCAACAGCAATAAACTCAACTGAACCATGTAACATTGTAAACTTACGCTTTTGAAACTCGCCTTCAGGCAAGCAACGAATCAAGTGGTTGAAGAAAACGGTTAATGACTCTATATCTGCTGACGTAATAACTAACCGCAAGTGATATTCTTTAGTTGCCGATTTCAACAACTCGGCGCACGCAATTGCTAAAGCAGTAGACTTCCCTCTACCTCTATCAGCCGTTAATACTAAAGGTTTATTACGCTTACCCTTAAACACCTTTATAATTGAATCAACGGCAAGTACTTGTTCTTGAGTAACACAATTATAGGGTAATAAAGAGTCATTACGTTCAAATGTATTACCCGTTGTTTGCGTTGGTAGCAAAGTAGGTAATACAAATTGGTTTTTTTCAATAATCACATGTTCAGGAAAACTTTTTAATAAGTCAAAAAATCGCTGATAAAAAAGGCTCTCTGCTATCTGTGATCTATCGTTTATTAATAGAAAAAATATACCGCCTGCCACTAGTGTGCCTGACAAACAAGCAAAAGCATCAATAGATAAGTCTGGATCTTGAAAAATGACAAAATTGCTTTCGCTACCTAATTTATCGCGAAAACGCTGCTTAGCAATATTTGCTTCAATATTATCGCTATCACCGTAAATCAGCCACTTACTGTCACTACTATTTTTCTCATCAGCACTATCAATACTTTTTAATATAGAATTCGACCAAGCATTATCTCCCACCAATACAATTAGACGGCGCTCATTTAACATCAACGCTTGTTGTTGATAACAATTAAACCAAGAAGAAAAATCGAGACTTTGCATATAAGATAAGTTCATATCATTAATTCTATATAGCCCAATAGTTTATCAAGCAATTGCTAGCACACCAATAAAATAAAATAGAAAGTTCTTCCAAAAAAAGTTTGAAATAGTATCATTAGCCCCCTATGTTGATATTGAATACAAGATTTTTTTAAGAGCGAAGACAATGGTAGAAGATGACTTTTTAGATGACATAAATGACGACGATGAAACACTCAATAAAAATATTGATATTGAGTCAGTTGAACTCACCGAAAAAACAGCAGCAGAACAAGCACAAAGAAACTTGCTCGCTCGTAAACGTATCGATGAATTAATGGAGAAAAAAAGACTAAAAGAATTATTAGACGATGAAAATGATTGGTAATTGCACCAAAATAACTTTAGTTTATTAACAAGAAATATCATGTCTTTATATAAAAAATAAAGACGCTTTTATAACAATAATGCAACGAATAAATCCAGAGCATAATGCCCGGCCCCCCGCCAATATAGTATTTGATTATAATGAATATAGGTAATGTCACTAAAATGAGCATTATCAATTGAAAATTATCACTTTTTTTTACTGTAAATGCTGATAACATAGATTTTATTTCAAAGATAACTTATTAGCCTTATGACTTTATTTGAAAAACTTCGTTGCTTACTTACTTTTGGGCAAGGTGTAGCCTTGCCTTTACCTGAGATACCTACCAACTCAACTCCTTTCCCATTATTTAAGCAATGGTTTGAAGATGCCAATAAGTCAGGAATATTACTTCCTGAAGCTGTGTCGGTGAGTACTTGTGGCCACAATGGCCAACCCAGCTCTCGAATGGTGCTATTAAAAAAATTCGACGAGCAAGGTTTTGTATTTTTCACCAATTATGGCAGTAGAAAAAGTCAGGAATTGAATGAAAATGATAAAGTCGCCTTACTATTTCATTGGAATGTATTACAGCGACAAATACGCATTGAAGGAACTGTTGAAAAAGTTTCAACACAAGAGTCTGCAGACTATTTTCATAGCCGAGATCGAGGTAGTCAAGTAGGTGCTTGGGCGTCAAAGCAGAGCCAGAAATTAACTGATGACGACGAACTAAAAAAACGAATGGCTATTTTTAGTGATAAGTACGCGACAGGCGAAGTGCCACATCCAGAATTCTGGGGTGGTTGGCGAGTAAAACCAACATATATTGAATTTTGGCAAGGACGCTCAAACCGCTTACATGATCGTGTGTGTTTTGAAAAACAAAACAATGAATGGGTTAATTTTAAACTACACCCTTAACAAGCTTTTGACTAAACGTATTTAGTAATATGATTTTCAAACACAGAAGTATTATATGGATAAAGTAACCCCGGTAGATATCGACTCACTAAACATACCTAAAAATAGGTTAATTAAACTATTTTGGGCCGTTCAATCTGCTCTCGCAATAATTGCCATACAATACTTATTTACTGATAACCAGCAAATAATCTATGCCATTATATTCACTATTATTATCATCATGCCCGTTTATTTTTTAGCCCAAAGAAATAAACTTGAATTAGGCACAAATATACTTCTTTTACTTTTAACGGTTATATTACTTGCCTTTGTTTGGATATATAACGGTTTAAGAGACGAAATACTCTTTGCTTTCCCTGCGCTTATAATGATATCTCTACTAAAAGGTAGCCATCGTTTAGCTTTTTTTCTCTATATCTTAGTTGCTATTAACCTTTTATCTATTGGTTACCTAAACGAGATGGGATACATCCATAATGAGACTAAAGAAAGTGATATACATTCCGCTATTTTACTAATCATTATATTAAGCTTTATCAGCTATATTGCTTGGCTTATTGCTGTAGAAATAAAACAGACTAATCAAGCATTAATAGACAATAAGAATGAATTAGAAAACCGTGTTAAACAACGAACAATAGAACTAGAACAATCAATCAATAACCTCAAAAATACGCAAGAACAATTAATTCAAACAGAAAAAATGGCATCTCTTGGTCGCTTAGTCGCGGGGGTAGCACATGAAATTAATACGCCGATAGGAATTACCATTACAGCATCATCACACTTAGAAGATGCGACCAATGATTTTTATAAACTTTATCAAAATGACAATATTACCAAAAAAGCGCTCGTTAACTACGTTGAAACAGCTACTGCTAGCTCAAAATTATTACAATCAAACTTAAATAGAGCCGCTGATTTAATTCAAGGTTTTAAAGAAGTCGCTATAGATCAATCAAATGAAGAAATTAGAGAGTTCAAATTAAAAGCTTATATCAATGATGTGTTGTCAAGTTTACGTCCTAAAATAGCACGTAGTGGTATTCAAGTTAATCTGAATAGTCCTGATGATTTAGTTATCAAAACCTCTCCAGGAGCGATAGCACAAATTATTACCAATTTAGTGATAAACGCGATTACTCATGCCTTTGAACAAGAAAAAGGTGGCACAATCACCATTAATATAGAACAGAAAGATCAGCAAATAAACATGCAATTCAAAGATTCTGGGTGTGGCATACCAACGGAAAATCTAGGTAAAATCTTTGAACCATTCTTCACTACCAAACGTGGTCAAGGAGGTAGTGGTTTAGGTATGCATATCGTTTACAATTTAGTAACCCAATCACTCCATGGAAATATCACATGTTCTAGTAACCTAGGGAAAGGAACCTGCTTCCATATAAACTTCCCGAGACAATAAACAATACAATAAACCTTAGTGTTTAACTCTTGGGCTTTGGAATAACATTAGGTTTTACACATTTAGGTAGCGTATTAGCACTTTTTTTAGCTAAATAATAAGGCTTAGAAACGGTTAAGTGATCAGTGAGTTGTTTAATGCGCGTTTCATTTGATGGATGAGTCGACATAAACTCTGGTGACTCCGCACTATTCAACTTCGACATGTTTTTCCATAACTGAACACTAGCCTCGGGTGCAAAACCAGAACGAGCCATTAAATCTTGGCCAACAATATCAGCTTCACTTTCATGGGAGCGGCTATAAGGCATAATAACACCATATTGAACGCCGATCCCTAAACCTGCAACCCATAACCCTTTATTATCAATGTCGCTTGCCCCAAGCGCAATAGTGGCAACAGCTAAGCCAACATTCGAGAGCTGACTGGCAGATAAGCGCTCATTAGAGTGCCTTTCGAGCACATGCCCTACTTCGTGTCCCATAATTGCAGCGAGTTGATCTTGATCTTCTGTAACATTCAAAATACCAGTGTAAACACCTATTTTTCCACCAGGTAAAGCAAAAGCATTTACTTGTGCTGAATCAAATACAACCACTTCCCATTCACCAGGAAATACAGATTCTGGCACATTGCCAATAATAGCTTCAGCAACACATAAGACAAAGTCATTAGTTGCTCGGTCTGTACTAATAGGTATTTCTTGCTTCATTTGTTCAAATGAAGTTACCCCCATTTTATTTAACTCAGAATCAGAATAAAGCGCTACTTGATTACGGCCAGTTGAAGACGTAGAACAGCCTGACAAACTAACAAGTGCAAAACATATAATAAGAAAATATTTCATATGGGTTAGGTATCATTTGGATAAAAACTAATATTAGCATTTGCACATAAAAAAACCGAGACATGCTCGGTTTTTTTTAATATAAATCAAGTTTATCTCTGCATAAGGAGACATAGCATTAGGGAAGCTTAACCTACAAGAGCAAGTAATATACCTGCGGCTACAGCTGAACCAAGTACCCCAGCCACATTTGGACCCATAGCATGCATAAGCAAGAAGTTATGAGGGTTAGCCTCTAAACCAACTTTATTAGCAACACGAGCCGCCATAGGAACCGCAGAAACACCAGCAGCACCAATTAATGGGTTAACTTTCTCTTTAGAAAACTTATTCATTAGTTTAGCCATTAGTACCCCAGAAGCAGTACCGATAGAAAAAGCTACTGCGCCAAGGCCTAAAATACCCAATGTTTGAACATTTAAGAAAGCTTCTGCACTTAACTTTGAACCAACACCTAAACCTAAAAATATAGTTGTAATGTTAATTAACTCATTTTGCGAAGTAGAGCTTAAACGGTCAACCACACCCGACTCACGCATCAAGTTACCTAAACAGAACATCCCGACTAAAGGCGTTGCTGATGGTAAAAAGAAAATAGTCATTAACAACACACCCAGTGGGAAAATAATTTTTTCTACTTTCGTTACTGGACGAAGTTGCGCCATTTCAATTTTACGTTCATCTTCTGTTGTTAAAGCTTTCATAATAGGCGGTTGAATAATAGGTACTAATGCCATGTATGAATATGCTGCAACCGCAATTGCGCCAAGTAATTCAGGTGCTAATTTTGAAGCCAAAAATATTGCTGTAGGTCCATCAGCACCACCAATAATAGCAATCGCTGAAGCATCTTTTAAACTAAACTCAATTCCTGGTATACCATTTAAAGCAATAGCACCAAATAACGTAGCAAAAATACCAAATTGCGCTGACGCTCCTAACAATAAAGTTTTAGGGTTCGCAATCAAGGCGCCAAAGTCGGTCATAGCACCGACTCCCATAAAGATTATTAATGGGAATATGCCTGTATCTATCCCTGCATAATAAATATAGTGTAGTAAGCCACCTACTTCAGAAAACCCAGCAACTGGAATATTCGTTAATATAGCCCCAAAGCCCATAGGAAGGAGTAATAACGGTTCGAAATTTCTTGCAATAGCAAGATACAACAAGCCACAGCCAACCAACATCATGATGACTTGCCCTAGCTCAAAGTTAGCTAAGCCTGTTGATAGCCATAATTTAGTTAATGAATCCATAAGATCCTCTACGAAAAGCTAAGTAAAGCATCACCAACAGCAACAGAGTCACCTTCTTTGGTATGCAAACTAGTAATAACACCGGCATGAACTGCACGAATTTCTGTTTCCATTTTCATGGCTTCCATAATGATGACAACATCACCGGCTTCAACAGAATCACCTTCATTAACAAGTACTTTAAATATATTACCTGAAAGTGGTGCATTCAGCGTTTCTTCAGCAGAAATAGAGGTTGACTGTTTAATCGCATCATCACCCGCTGGTAATGTAATCGAGTCGATAGAGCCACCTGGAGCGACAACAACATTATAAACTTTACCATCAACGCTAACATCGTAACTTTCTGGTGCTGTTGTATCTTTTGGCTCAGATGATTCAACTGTCTTAGCACTTGCTTTTGTTGGGATTGGTTCAAATGCTGACGGGTTATTTCTGTTCTCTAAAAACTTCAAACCTATTTGTGGAAATAAAGCATAAGTTAATACATCGTCAATAACGTCATTAGCTAAATCAATATTCTTCTCTTTAGCTAACAGCTGTAATTCTGTTGATAACTTATCTAACTCTGGATCAATTAAATCAGCAGGACGACAAGTAATGACTTCATCACCATCTAACACACGTGCTTGTAATTCCGCATTAACAGGAGCAGCAGTTGCACCATACTCACCTTTAAGTACGCCTGCAGTTTCTTTTGTAATAGACTTGTAACGCTCACCTGTAAGTATATTAAGTACTGCTTGTGTACCAACAATCTGAGATGTTGGAGTAACGAGTGGAATATAACCTAAATCTTTACGTACTTTAGGAATCTCAGTTAACACTTCATCGAATTTATCTGCAGCACCTTGCTCTTTAAGTTGGTTTTCCATGTTAGTTAACATGCCACCAGGTACTTGCGCCGTCAATATTCTTGCATCTACCCCTTTCAAACTACCTTCAAATTCAGCATATTTTTCACGAACATCACGGAAATAAGCTGCAACTTCAGCCATTTTTTCAATGTTTAAACCAGTATCACGTGCGCTACCCTCAACAATAGAAGCAATTGTTTCTGTTGGTGAATGGCCGTAAGTCATACTCATAGAAGAAATAGAGGTATCGATTACATCAATATCACTGTCAATTGCTTTCATTTGAGTTGCTACACTTAACCCTGTTGTTGCATGACAGTGCAACGCAATAGGTAAAGCAACCGTTTCTTTAAGACGAGTAATTAATTCTGCGGCATTGTATGGTTTTAACAACCCTGACATATCTTTAATACATAAAGAGTGTGCACCCATATCTTCAAGTTGCTTAGCCATAGTTAACCAACCTTCAAGTGTATGTACAGGGCTTTCGGTATAACTTAATGTACCTTGAGCATGTGCACCAACTTTAACTGCAGCTTTAATAGATGTTTTAAGGTTACGAACATCATTCATCGCATCAAAAATACGGAAAACATCAACACCGTTAAGGTGAGCACGTTCAACAAACTTTTCTACAACATCGTCAGCATAATGACGGTAGCCTAAAATATTTTGACCACGAAATAACATTTGCTGTTTTGTATTTGGCATCGCCTTTTTTAAAGCACGAATACGTTCCCAAGGATCTTCACCTAAATAACGAATACAAGAATCAAATGTTGCACCACCCCATGACTCAATTGACCAATAGCCAACTTCATCTAATGTTGACGCTATTGGCAACATATCTGCTAAACGCAGACGGGTAGCAAGAATTGACTGATGACCATCTCTTAAGACAACTTCGGTAATACCTAATGGTTTGCTCATGATTGTACCCTTATCTCTTTGACTTATACTGTGTAGAATGTTTGTGACGATATTGGCTTATAGAGCCACTAATTGCAGCAACTATTGCAGGTGAAATTTCACCGCTTACTGCCTTTTTATTTTTTGTACTAGAATGACTTCTGCTAGGTGTAATAGCATCCGGAAACTTCACTGCTAATCTAGCTAACACGGTATTAATAAAAATAATTAATAAGCTTAAAAAAGCAAACACAAATACCATTCCAGCAAGCATAAGTGTACCTGCTTCTATAAATTGATGCTCCATACTGTTCATTTTTTGTTCTCACTCGTAAGTTAGTGAAATTAGAATAATCACTCCATTTATGAAAAACAAACATTATTTTGCAGTTTCAGAAAAATAACACTTCGTCAATAGGCAAAAGGATGGATATTCAGTCTTTTTTACTAAATATTCAGGTAAATTTGCATAATAAGATATTGTATACAATATGAAACACATAAATACCTGAGATATAGAGTGATTTTAATTTATAATATACAATATACATAAGTGGTAAAATTATTCATAATGAATGCATAATATGCATAGTGAATATAAAGCCATGACTATTATTTATTTAATCTAATAAAAGCAAAGTATTTTTCATTCGACTAATGGCATAAAAAGCGGCTTTTAATAACAAAATTCTTACCGGTTAAAACATAACCTGTATAGCTTTTAACTTGTCCTTATCAATTTAATTAATTTTCATACTTAAGTGTTGATTAACCATTGCTTCAAGCCTTCCCGACCTGCCTATGTCAATAAGTGTGCTCGTTTACATTTATGAAAAACATAATTATTTATCAGCTAAAACATTTACAAATAAAAAACGATAACAACACTGAGCCGTCTAACGAGCACTTATGCGATGAATAAAGATTTAGCCAATGCTTTAGTTTTGATGTTTTATCGTATAAGAATACATAAATAGTGAGAACGTAACTCGCTTGTTACCTAAAAGCTACTTTGAAAGTCCACTCATTTTTCAAGTGTGCTTCTGAAAAAATATTAAACAATTAAAAATGTAAGCGACTCGTTCAATAACTTTATTAATAGTTGAGATAGCGCTAGCTAATTAACTTTACTTAATCTTATTATTTATAACGTAAGTATAAAAGAAAGCGTTTATCGTTTAACTTAAGCTTTAAACTGCTAGCTTACTACGTAGTAATTTATCAATATGAGCACACCAAGCCTTAGTATTTCGTTGGGGAATATTGGTATTACCGCGAATACCAAGTTTAAATTCAATGACAGACTTCCACTCATCAGATCCAAGATCAGGGCCATGTCCTTTACCATCACCTGTTGGAATGTTCTCATGAATAAAACGCTCCCATGAATCGGTGCACAGGTTTTCACTTTCTGAAATTGACTGACAGCTTATGGCAACCATAGCACTAACCAATGAGAAAAGTATAACTAACCACTTTTTCATAAAAGCCTCACAAGTTTAAAATCTTCAACAGGTAGAAATAAGACTTCGCCACAGACACATTCTCTTCTTTATATTTTTTGAAATTATGAATAGAACCAGGTCACAACAGAGAACATGACTTTCAACGATAGCCTGAGCATATCAAGCACTAAACACTATCACCAGTTCAGAAAAAAAAAGCAGCACTAATTGTGCTGCCTTTCAATTAATAAAAATCATAAAGCTACTTTTTACGGGGTTTTATTCTAGTCATACCCAGTAAAGCTAAACCAAACAAGGCTAACATGCTTGGCTCTGGAACAGCCGTTGCAGTACCCTCTATTTTTAAAGTAGCACTAAACAAATTAAAGTTATTAGCGCCAAAAGCTTCGTCACCAAGCCAAAAGCCAAATTCGTTCTTAGCTAAAATATCACTAAAAACAGAGGTGTTGCTCGCATTAAAAATAAAGTCTTGTGATGTTTTACCGTCCACGGAAGCGATATCTCTTTTATTAACCGTATCAGCATTATTACCGCCGGAAGCAGCCATAACTTTCCAATCTTCACGAATGGAGAAGATGAAGAAGGGTAATACATCATTAGTAGCAGAAAAGGTTAATGATAGCGTAAAGCTATCAATTGAATCATAGTTCACAGTTTCTAAATCAAAGTAATCATAAAAACGATTACAACCATCAGAACTTTTTGTGTCTGTTATCTTAATTGAGTCCGACTGTAATGAATTACAGTTAGTCCCGCCAAAATGATTCAATCCACCAGCAGGTGTAACTAAAGAACTAATATTACCATAATTATTAGTAATTTCAGTTATTAAAGCTGCTTGTGAAGTGTTGGCAACAAAACAAAAAGCTAAAATAGAAATAAATCTATTTAATAAACAATTTTTCATACGACATCCTCATTAACAATTAATAACAACACAAATGAAAACACGACTATCCATCAGTGCAATTAACTCAACATTTCATATTATGGATAAAATTAAAGCATTTATTACGCCAACCTTTAAAGTGGTGCTGTACACAATTGTTTTTAATGTGAATATTTATTTTTTAGGTTTTAGTAATGTAAAACATTTCTAAAAGTGTAAAATTTCATGACAAATACTATGTATAAAATAAAAATCATAAAGAGTCACTATCATTAATGTAATTGAGGGGTGGTAAGAATATTCATATTGAGCAGATATATATTTTATTGTTTATCAAATTACAGGCGAAAAAAAACAATCATAAGATTGGTTTTTTAGTTTCTCTTTAAGAGAGAAATGTGGCGATTACTGCAGGAGTCGAACCCTTTACGTACATCAGCGCTTGGTTCGTCGCCAAGTCCCTTTGTACGCTGTCC
>NZ_JAUOPW010000009.1:0-117747 GCF_030547795.1 Colwellia sp. 5_MG-2023
CTGGCGGCATTGGCAGCGTTTGTTGCTATTTCTTGTGTGGCTGCAGCCATCTCATGTACAGCAGTTGCTGCTTGGATCGTTTCTTGTCTTTGATTTTCGACATTACCATTCGTGCTTATTACGACTGTTTCCATCTGATGTGAAGAGCTACTCAGATCAGTAATACCATTCTTCACTTCTAAAACTGATTGTTGCATTTTATCTACAAATAAGTTGAATCCTTTTGATACTTGTCCAACTTCATCTTCCGCATATATTTTTAAGCGGCGGGTTAGGTCACCTTCGCCTTGGCTAATATCGTCTAATGCAAGTGCGGTGTCACATAAAGGTCGGGTGATTTTAGCAGAGATATAAAGACTGATAAAAATTACAAGTGCAATTAACGAAGCACCGACAGTCCCAATGAGCAACATGGCTTTATTAATACTAGCATTCACTTTTAAACGAATACTAGCAATCTCATCTTCAATATCATCAATATAGAAACCTGAACCTACCATCCATTGAAATTTATCAATAGATTTAGCATAACCTAATTTAGTTACTTCCATATCTTTAGATGGTTTATGCCACATATATTCTACATAGCCACCACCATCTTGTGCTTTATCTATTAATTCCTTAATAACAAGCACACCGTTTGGATCTTTTAAATTATAAAGATTTTTGCCTTCAAGCTCCGGCTTTTCTTTATGCGCAATGTTTATACCATCGTATTTATAAATAAAAATATAACCATCTTTAGACTCTTCAAAAACAATATTACGTAAATAGCCGGCAACTACATTTTTTATTTGCTCATCATTAATCCCACTCGCTTGTTCAACTAAACTGCTCACGGCAGACAATGATATATCAACATAATTTTTAAGGGTTGCTCGTTTATCCTCCATCATTGTACTTTTAGTATTTTGAACTTGTTCTTCACCAAGTTCTTTAAGTTGGATATTGACCAAAAACATAACCACTAGAACAGCGACTGTTATAGGAGCAATTGAAAGCAACAAAATCCTTTGCTTAATACTGAGTGTGTTCATGATATTCCTTACCAGTTAGAGTGTTTTTTTAAGAAGGTAAAGCTAACCTTAAATCGATTGGAAGCCCTTACATGCTTATTTTTAAATAATTTTTTATTTATCAAGGAGTATAGATAAATTAGTTATTTCTACAAAGAAGTGAGTGTAAATTTTTTGTTTTATTATTAGAGTAAACTCTAAAAGAAGAGCAAAATGGTAATCACAAGTGATGTGAACTAAACCAAATCTACACATACTTTACTTAGTCGATTCTAGCGAATTGTAAGAAATATTACTATTATTTACGCTCTCTAATAATATTTCTTACTGCTTTTGATGTCAAAGTTTGATGTTTAAATTAATGCTTGGGCAATGGCTTATGATGATACAAATAGGGGATAGCTTGTTGATCTTGTTTGGTTGTAAATACACGTTTGGCATTTTTAAGGTTATTGGATTGTATCGGGCCTATGGTTAAATTTTCTATCCAATCATTACCACTTGTCATTTGAATAGGGGTAGGTACATTTAGTAAAGCGGTTTCACTATCAAATTCAGGTAATACTCGGCTAGCACTAAATAATACTCTAGGTTTAATATCTTGTTCGCCTATTCTACCGCGTTGACCCCAGGTAACCTTATAATCACTACTGGAAATAGTATCACCAATAGGTTGATTTGTTATTGCAACATCTCTAAAAATATTAAAACGTTTTTGCATCATCAATTCTTCAAACAACATGGCGTAATCTTCTCGTAAACTTGAATAAGCATAAAAGTCGGTGGCAGAATCAGGGCTAAAAATTATTTCTATATCTGTTGGTAAATAGGATTTTTGTGTATTGGTGGCACTTTCACCAGCAAAGCTAACTTGAGCCAAATCACGCATCGTTTGACTTTGCAGAGGGTACGCTACAGACAAGTTGTCTGATTCTGTATTATTGCTAACAGCAGCATCTAATATACGTTGTGAAGAAGAGTAGGTTGACCATCGACTACTAGGAAAAAAATCATTTGCATGGGCTAATTCATGGTACATTAAAGATGTAAGTCGATACAGACCATCACTTTCGGTTCGGTCAGTACGTACTGAACTAGGAATAGTAGAATAAGCGTAATCATTATCTTTTACATAGCGCCAAGGCATTACAAATTGAAGATCGTTTCCAAAATCAGCACGATAATCTGGAGCTTCATTTATTGTGTCTCGCTCTTGCGCAGTTAACCAAAAATTATTGGCATCAAGATAAATAGCACCTGTTGCCGCCCAGTAAAATGAGGGACGAACATCGTAGCTGATAACAATTGCAGTTGTTGCTCTAAGTAGGCGTTTTATATCATCATGAGGATCATTATTAATTAAAAACGATTTAAACTTTTCCCCCATCCATTGGTGGGATACAACAACTCGATCCATAATGGTATCTACAGATGGAATATCTGCAGCGTTTTGAACCTCACTCGCAATAAGAGGTAATTTATTTAGCGTACAAGAACTCGTTAAGGCATTTGAGTATACACAATCAACTAAATCATCTTTATAAGGGCTAGATTTATTGTAAGAGAATACCTTAGCAACGCGTGTCTCAAAATAAGCGTTATTGCTGATCGTATCAGCTGATTCAACAAGTATTGTTACTGTATCACTATATTTTACTCCATCTGAGGAAATTGAGGCTGTAAAGCTCAGATAAGTATCTTTATTAACTTGTGGTGCATCGAAAAAAATTGCTAATTTTCCGTTAGTGTCACTATCAGTTAATGTCACAGTAGGACCAGCAACTTGTTCCCAATTTAATAAATTACTATCAATGTCTTCATTAATTTCAGCTCTTAAGGATACTTTATTACCGCTACGTACTTCATGTGCTAATCGTGTGGTGATTAAACTTGATTCCCCTGTTACCGTGATAGTTTTTGTTAATGTTTGACTTGCACCACCATCATTATTAAAACTTACCGAAAAACTATATTCTCCTGCGCTAGCAGGTGTAAACCCTATAGCTTTACTTTTAGGAGCAAGCAAGTCTACAGCGTCACCAGCTGTTTGTTGCCACTGTATATTGGTTAAGTCACCATCAGGGAAATACAAAATTAAATCTACACCTTGGTTTATTGAAAGTGAGTCTTCAAGTTGCAAAATACTTCCTATAGTATCAACATTATTAGTATTATCAGATTGAGAGCTTCCACCACCGCAAGCTGACAACATGAGTGTTGATGAAAGTGTTAAGTGTAAGAAAGTATTTTTAAATGTCATGCTTTGAATCCTTTAAGTGCAGATAAAACAACCAAGTTAATCAGCTTTATCCGTTTTAGGTTTACGAATACTAAGTCCAAGTTCTTGTCCTTTATATTTTGCATAATAGCTACATCCTAAAAACATAGTAGAAGCAAATATAAGCTCTAATAGCGCCCAAATTCTATCACTTGGTAAGACCCATAATGTAGTTAATGAGTGTAAAAAGTAAATTAATACAATGAAATTTGCCCAAGCATGGGTAAATGGATTACCTTGTAAAATTCCCTTCATAGGGAAGAGTAGTGGCAAAATAAATAATAGAAATGTTGTTAAAGCGCTTAAACTTTCGCTCGGTGATAATACAAGCAACCATAAAGGCATAAAAATAAGTAAAGAAAAATAGCCAAATAAGGCTAATTTTCTGAGGTTTGGGGTAGAGATTTTTTGAGTTTTCATTTATTGCTTATAACCTTTAATCTAGAGCAAAGTTAGCATAAAGCTAGGGCATTTTGTGGCGGTCTACCTATCACGGCTTTATTACCATCACTTACAATAGGGCGTTCAATTAATTTTGGTGTAGCAACCATTGCCGCTATCAGTGTTTTATCATCGGCTTTACTTAGGTTTTGCTCCTTAAACTCAGCTTCCTTTACTCGCATCATTTCGATAGGAGTACAAGATAGTAAGGATAATATTGTTTCAATTTCTGCTTCGGTTAGTGGCTCTTTAAGATATTCAATAACTTTAATCTCTTTTTGTGAATTTTCTTTAATCAGCTCAAGAGTTTGTCTGCTTTTTGAACATCTTGGGTTGTGGTAAATTGTTAACATAATATATTCTTAATCAGTAAGGGTTAGTATTATAAACGTTTCAGCTTATTCTCTTGTTCTTGAAGTTGTAATATTCTAGCTTTTACGCGTTTTTGTAAAAGCGGTTGTCCTTCAATAAAATCATAACTTGTTTGTAATTCATCTACGGCTTTTTTATATGCACCCAATAAAGCTAATACCTCAGCGTTTGTTATATGCATTAAGCCTTTATTTTCTTGTTTTCTATAAACTTTTGTTAAAATATCATAAGCAATAAAGTTCTCTGGACTAACGATTAAAAAATCTTGAAGAACACTTGCAGCTTGTTCATATTTACCAGCAGTAAGTAACGCATTAGCATGATTTAAACTAATAACTTGATTGTTCGGCATCAATAAACTTAATTCACTTAACATGGATATTGCTTTGTCATATTCTTTTAATGATAAATAAACATCAGTTAGCGCATCAATATAAAATAGATTATTTTTATCTTCTTGCCTTAGAGCTTCTAAAATACTTTTAGCTTGTTCATAATTTTTATTTTCGAAATATGATAACGCTAATCCATATTTTGCACCAGCCTCTACAGCATAACTTTGCGTTCGTAATTGTCGTGCAAAATAGGCAATATTGTCGTTCGGGTTACCTTGATATCGAGCTTGAATTCTAGACTTAGCTAATTCAAAGTTGAGACTTGGAGCTAAACGACGTATTGGGTAATTATGAGCACGTTGTCTTGCGTCGGCTATTCGTGATTCAGGTAAAGGATGTGTAAGTAACATTGCAGGTGGTTTACTGGCGTAGCGGTATTTCTCAGACATCTTAGCAAAGAAACTTGGAGCACCTTGAGGATCAAAATTACTGTTTGCTAGCAAAGCAATACCAACTCTATCGGCTTCTTTTTCATTACTACGAGTATAATTGATACTGGCTTGTTGAGAAGCAGCCATAGAAGCACTTAATGCCGCCATGCCAACGGTAGGATTGACTAGGGCAAGTAATATACCTGAAACCATTCCTGCCATCGTTAACGATTGGCTATTACTTTGTGATTCCAAACGGCGTGCTAAATGACGTTGTGTAACATGAGATATTTCATGAGCTATAACAGATGCAAGCTCACTTTCATTATCAGCAGTTGTTAATAAACCACTATGAATACCAACATGACCACCAAAAAAAGCAAATGCGTTGAGTTCATCATTGTTAATTAAAAAAAATTCAAACGGATAATTAACATCATTAGCATTCTTAACTAGTTGATTGCCTAAATGATTGATGTATTCTATTAAAACGGGATCTTGAATGACAGGCTGAGTGGCACGAAGTTGGCGCATCATTGCTGTACCTATTTGTCCCTCTTTATCTAAAGAGAGGACACTAAAACCCGAAATACCTATCTCAGGTAATTTGTTTTTATTGTTTTGCCCATGGGCCTCGGCATCTAAATTAAACGTATTTGCTATTAACGTGGTGATAGCAATGCCTATTAATAAAGGTTTTATGTTAAACAATATGTAATCCTGTAATTAGTTTTATGAGAATGATATAAATAAAAGCAGTATATTAATGCTAAATACCCATCATTCTTTGACACCGATTATGAAGAAAGATTCGGTTAAAAATTAAATTATTATAAATTAAGTTGTTTGAGTAAGCTGTTCATTTAGCTATTTATATAAGAACAGTTAAGATAAGATATCAAATTGATTGTCGCAGATTACCTTGTTAAAAAAAAGAACTAAATAATGATCTTTCAATATGATGCTAGTCAAGAAAAGTGTCCACTTCCATTGGTTCAGTTACGCTTGATTTTGAAGAAAATGACTAAAGATGATGTTTGTGTGTTAAAAATACGTGATTCAGGCTCTAAAGAAAGTATACCTAAATTATTGTCTAAGTTAGGGTATGGTTTTAAGCAAAATATTATTGGCAATAACATTGTAGAAATAACGTTATCTAAAAATAATTAAATTTAATTAATGTAAAATATAATAAAACACAGTGGAGTAAAGGAAATATATGTTTAAGCTTTTTAGCGACTGGTATACCCGTAAGTTTTCAGACCCTCATGCTGTTACGCTTGTGGTTATTTTGCTCGGTCTATTTTTATTCCTCGCCTTATTTAGTCATTTATTAATGCCAGTACTTGTTGCGTTAGGAATTGCTTTTTTATTAGATCTACCTGTCAATAAATTGGTGGCTTTAAAACTTTCCAGAACTGGTTCAACCGTTGTTATTGTAGCAAGTTTTGTCGGGATATCATTAATTTCTCTGCTTGGCTTGATGCCAATTATCTGGCAACAAAGTAGTAATTTATTGCAAGAAGTACCAAACATGGTGACTGAAGGACAAAAATATTTATTAACGTTACCTGAAAAATATCCAGATATTATTCAAGCTTCACAGATTGAAACTTTTATTAATACAATTAAAGATAAGTCCCTTGAATGGGGGGAAGTTGCACTTAAGGCGTCTCTTAATTCTATTTCTGATATTGTAGCCTTAATGGTTTATCTTATTTTAGTGCCTCTGATGGTGTTCTTTTTTCTGAAAGATAAGCAAGATTTGTTTGCTACTTTCAGTCGATTCTTACCTAAAGAGCGTCGTATGGCGACTGCAGTTGGTAAAGAAATGAATCAGCAAATATTAAATTATATACGCGGTAAAGTAATTGAAATTCTTATTGTTGGCGCTTCTACCACTATCGCATTTGTATTTCTTGATTTACGATATTCTGTTTTATTAGGCGTATTAGTTGGTTTGTCAGTATTAGTGCCTTATGTTGGAGCAACGATTGTAACTATTCCTGTTTTTCTAGTTGCCTTGTTTCAGTTTGGTTTTAGTCAAGAGCTAGGATATGTAATGTTGGCTTATGGGATTATTCAAGCCATAGACGGTAATGTAATAGTGCCATTATTATTTTCAGAAGCCGTTAACCTTCACCCTGTCACTATAATTATTGCTGTAATACTCTTTGGTGGTTTATGGGGATTTTGGGGAATATTTTTCGCGATACCTTTAGCAACATTAGTTAAAGCAGTGATTAATGCTTGGTCTTCAACACAGGAAGACTTTGAATCTATAAATTAACTTAACTAGCAAGTAACATAAAGCGGCTATTGTTGTTTGTGCTGTGAAACCAGCGATATTACAGATAGTGATAGATAAATAAACGCTTTTCATTGATAAAGTCTCCATAATTAACATATGGTAGACTTTATCAATATTAACGCTTAAGCTTGGTTTTCAGTTAAGTAATCAATTACTACTTGGTGATGATCTTTCGTTTTGAACTTGTTAAATACATGCGCTATTTTACCATCTAAGCCAATTAGAAAACTTAAACGGTGAATGCCGTCGTATTCTTTACCCATAATCATTTAACCTTGGAAAGTGTTTATGACTAAAATTATGATATAGGCAATAAAAAACTATCTTTAACAGTGTGTTAAGTTAAAATTATTGTGTATTTATTCAGCTCTAAAAATTTATCATAAATTTTAGAGAAATGTCTCATTTTTTGATGATTTCATCAAAAAATTTATCATAAAAATGAATATACTCTTAGGCATTATCTGCTTCCTCTAATATTTTAATTATCATATCTTTCTGTAATCTCGGTAAATCGGTAGCCTATTAATTACGTTAACTTAATCCTCTCAAGCAGCAGTAATATAAGATCCCTCTCAAAATATTGATAATCATCTGAGATGTCTAAGTTGCTTATTTTAGGTAAATAAACATCCCCCGTGTGCTTTTGAATGCGTTCAATATGTTGCTTTTCAAATACATATACTTGATCAGCCCATTGCAACATTTCTACGGTACAAAGAGTAGAATTAGCTTTACTTACATATTTTTCGCTAAGGCCAGCTGATTTGTATTGGTGGTTATTATTGGCAGCACGAAACAACTCTTCAGCAGTTTTGCTTCGTTGTATATTACTAGTACATAAAAAGAGAATATTCATAGACGGCTATTCCTTATGAAAAATCACCTGTTCTCATGCGAATCAACATTCCCATCACTTCATCAGGATTAATCGACAGCTGCTCAAACGGTGACTTCCCTTGCAAAAAAGGTTTAGGTTTAGTGAGCCACTCTTGGCACAGCCGATCATCCAATTTAAATTGCTTCATCAACTCCTGATACATATCAAAATGCTCAGCATTTAAATGTTCAAGTTCGGCTAAATTAGTATGTTTTTCTGTAGAAGGTTTGCCGTTTTGATTGGACATAAACTTAAGCTTTTAAATAGTGATGATCTGTATCAACACTAAAGCATAAAATCTATTTGCTGTCTAACTCATAATGAGACATACTATTTCAACTCGAATAGAAAATGTCAATAGAATCAGATTTATCGAATGGAAAATTTCAGTTTTGCACAGAAGCAGCGCCTAGCTTATATCGACTTTAAGCTTTATTTTTCTGGGATGGTAACTCGCAGTGAAATAGTTAGTCATTTCGAATTAGGCCTAGCCGCAGCAACCAGAGATTTAAAGTTCTATAAAGATAATGCGCCTGAGAATATGGCGTATGACAACGTAGAGAAAAAATACTTCATCACCACGCAATTCAAGCCTATATTTAAACATGATGCTCGCCGCACGCTTATTAAGTTAGCGAATAACATTAGCTATGGTTTTGACTCTATTGGTGATACTTCATTCCCTATTGAATCGCCAAGCCCATTAAACGTGCCTGATATTGATATTATCGCTAAGTTATCTCAAGCGATTATCAACCAAAAGCCTATTGGCATTATATATACGTCTTTAAGCAGTGGTTCAGGTGCAAGAGAATTAGTGCCTCATTCAATAGTAGATAACGGCTTACGTTGGCATTTAAGAGCGTATGATCGTAAATCAAAATCATTCAGAGACTTTGTATTAACTCGCATTACCAAAGTTACAATTCTGGCACAGACTCCATCCCCTGAAGAAGATAAATTAGAAGATCATCAATGGATGCGTATAGTGCCGTTACAAATTATTCCGCACCCAAATAACGTTAAGCACCCAACCGCCATTAAGCTCGATTTCGGGATGGAAAAAGGCATATTAGAAGTTAACGTGCGTGCCGCAATGGCAGGTTATTTATTAAGACGTTGGAACGTGGACTGTTCTGAAAGTGGTTCACTTTCAGGTCCCGAGTATCAGCTCTATTTACAAAACATTCAAACATTATACGGTGCTGAAAACCTCGCTATAGCACCGGGATATCAGCAAAATTAAAAACGAATTTAAAGTTAAGTATATAAATTGGGGAAGAAGTCATGGCAGAAATAGATATATCGGACGTATTAAACTTAGCCCTTAAAAATTTACCAAGCAAAGACATACAACAAGCGATGCTCGATGAAGTGAAACAACGTATGGAAAGTGGCGAGAGTGAAGAGCTAGCGATCCACAACGTTTTTGGCAATAACTCACCGCTTAACAAAGCACATTAGTGCTAATCAATATTATTGGAATACAAATGGATCACAGCGCACATAACAAACTTATCTCTTTTATCTGGTCAATTGCTGACGACTGCCTGCGTGATGTATACGTACGTGGTAAATACCGTGACGTAATTTTACCTATGGTGGTATTACGCCGTTTAGATACCTTACTAGAGCCCACTAAACAAGCGGTACTTGATGAAGTTAAATTTCAAGTTGAGGAAATGGAAGCAACAGAGCTTGATGATGCACCTTTAACTGATGCCGCAGGTTATGTGTTTTACAACACCTCTAAATGGACATTAACCAGCATTAAAGAAACCGCAACCAATAACCGCCAAATCATTTTGGCGAATATTGAAGAATACCTAAACGGTTTTAGTGCTAACGTTAAAGAGATTATTGAATGCTTTAACCTAAAGTCTCAGTTTCAACACATGGCAGGTAAAGATGTACTGCTTGATGTACTAGAGAAATTTGTGTCTCCATATATCAACTTAACGCCTGATGAGGTTGAAGATCCAGAAGGTAACAAATTACCAGCCTTAAGTAATTTAGGTATGGGTTATGTGTTTGAAGAGCTCATTCGTAAATTTAATGAAGATAACAACGAAGAGGCTGGTGAGCACTTTACCCCACGTGAAGTAATTGAGTTAATGACTCACCTTGTATTTGACCCAATCAAATCAGACTTACCACTAACATTAACGTGTTATGACCCAGCTTGTGGTAGTGGCGGTATGCTTACCGAAACGCAAAACTTTATTAATGAAAAATACCCAGTAGAAAATACCACCCGCGATATTAATTTATACGGTAAAGAGATCAACGACGAAACTTACGCTATTTGTAAGTCAGACATGATGATCAAAGGCAACGATCCTAAAAATATTAAAGTAGGTTCAACCCTTTCTACTGACGAATTTGCAGGCCAACGCTTTGATTTTTGCTTATCTAACCCACCATACGGTAAGAGCTGGGCAAGTGAACAAAAACATATTAAAGAAGGCTCAGACGTAATCGACTCACGCTTTCAGGTTGTGCTAAAAGATTACTGGGGAAATTTACCAAAAGAAGGCTTTGTTGACGCCACACCACGTTCATCAGACGGCCAATTACTGTTTCTAATGGAAATGGTTAGCAAGATGAAATCTACCGCTACTAGTCCTTTAGGCTCTCGTATTGCCTCGGTTCATAACGGCTCTAGTTTATTTACCGGTGATGCAGGCTCAGGCGAAAGTAACATTCGCCGTTACATTATCGAAAACGATATGTTAGATGCCATAGTGCAACTACCTAATAACTTGTTCTACAACACAGGTATCACCACCTATATTTGGCTACTTAACAATAACAAGCCGCAAGAGCGCAAAGGCAGGGTACAACTGATTGACGCAAGTTTGTTGTTTAAAAAACTGCGTAAAAACTTAGGTAATAAAAACTGTGAGTTTTCACCTGAACATATTACTGAAATTACCCAAACCTATCTTGATTCTGCAAGTGTTGAGCGCCAATTAACGGAAGATAAAGATCCTACAGGTATTGCAGCCAAAGTATTCAATAATGATGATTTTGGTTACTACAAAGTAAATATTGAACGCCCAGACAGACGAAGTGCTCAGTTTAAAGACGAACTTATTGTACCGCTGCGTTTTGACAAAACTCTTCGTGAGCCAATGGAGCACCTTTTTGCAGAATATGGCGACAAGGTTTATCAAGCTGACTTTTTTACTGCTAATAGCAAAGAAAAAGAAAAGGAAATAATCGCTTGGTGTGAAGATAACGACATTAACCTAAACGCTAAAGCGAAAGTTAAGTTGCTTTCAACCGATACTTGGCTAAATGGTAAGTTGCTTGTTGAACTTGCAAACAAGCTTGCTGAAACCATTACCAATGAATATAGCGATTACAACTTATTTAAAGCTGATGTGGAAGCTCAATTTAAAGAAGTATCAGCTGATGTATTAGCTGATATTAAATCAAATAAACGCAAAGCTTTTTACACCACAGTTGTTAATGCCATGAGTTGGTACGACGAAAATGCTGAAAAAGTAGTTAAGAAAGTCGTTAAGTTTAAACAAGACAAACTTGATGAATTATTACATTACTTGGGTTGCGAGCAAACTGGCTCTTTATCTGAGGTGATGGCTGACTTTGGTTATTACGCTACAGGCACTAAAAATGAGTTCACTACTTATGAGTCAAATTCTGATTTACGTGATGCTGAATCTATACCGCTAACTTACAACGAAGGTAATGATAGCGAAAACTCTGAAATCCACCAATATTTCCTTGATGAAGTTCAACCTCATGTTAGTGAGGCTTGGATAAACCTGGATAGCACCAAAATTGGTTATGAGATCAGCTTCAATAAATACTTCTACCAGCACAAACCTTTGCGTGCAATGGATGACGTGGCGACTGATATCATTAGCCTTGAGCAAAAAGCCGAAGGATTAATTGCTGATATTCTTGGTGTTGATATTGCTAAAGTACATGGAGCGTAGTTATGGGTGAACTAACGACTATGCCTAAGTATGAGGCATATAAAGATTCTGGTGAAGGCTGGATAAGCGAAGTACCTGAACATTGGGAAGTAAAAAAACTAAAGCATGTTTTCTTCGAGAAAAAGCATACTCAGAATATGAGTTTAAATTGTGGCTCGATTAGTTTTGGTAAAGTCGTCACTAAAGATGATGATAAAATTCCACACTCAACTAAAGCTTCGTATCAAGAGGTATTAAACGGTGAGTTTTTAATAAATCCTCTTAACCTTAATTACGATTTAATCAGTTTGAGAATTGGGTTGTCGGAAATTGATGTTGTAGTTAGTGCGGGGTATATCGTTCTAAAAAATAAAGTAGATATGAGTAAAGAATATTTTAAGTATTTACTGCATAGATATGATGTAGCTTATATGAAATTACTAGGCTCAGGTGTGCGCCAAACAATTAACTTTAATCATATAGCTAACAGCCTGCTTTTACAGCCTCCTATGGCAGAACAAACCGCCATTGCCAGCTTTCTCGATAAAAAAACAGCACAGATTGATGAAGCGATTGCCATCAAAGAAAAGCAAATTGAGCTGTTAAAAGAACGCAAGCAAATCATCATCCAGCATGCTGTTACTAAAGGCTTGAATCCTAATGCACCTATGAAAGACTCAGGCGCCGATTGGATTGGACAAGTACCAAAGGCGTGGGAAGTAACTAAATTAGGTTTCATATCTAATATTGGAAATGGTTGTACACCTAGTAGAGCCTCGATACCTTTTTGGAAGGATGGGGTTATTCCTTGGTTAAACAGCTCAAAAGTAAACGATGGGATAATAACTGTAGCAGATCAATTTGTAACCCCAAGGGCTGTCCGAGATTGTCATTTACCACTTATAGAACCAGGTAGCCTTGTTATGGCAATAACAGGAGAAGGTAAAACAAGAGGGATGGTTGCTATAAGCAAAATCAAAACGACTATTAATCAGCACCTTGCTTATATTGAGGTTAATGAAGCGAAGATAAATCCATTATTCGTATTGGTTTATTTAAGAGGGATGTATAGTCAAATTAGAGGAGATTCTTCGGGGTTAGGTAGCACTAAGGGAGCCATTACGTGCGGAGATTTAAAAAAATACCCAATACCTAAACCGCCTATGAATGAGCAAGCCAAAATTGTTACTTATATTGAAAATGAAACTAAAAAAACCGAAGTAGCAATTGATTTACAAATTCAACAAATCGAAAAACTCAAAGAATACAAAACCACGCTAATCAACAGCGCGGTAACAGGTAAAATTAAAGTACCTGAAGTGGATTTAGAAATTAACTAACAAGGAAGTGGTATGTCGGTTGAAGTGGCAAGTTGTACCTTAGCGCAGTTATTCAGTAATGAAAGTATTGTTAGTGCTAATAACACTGAAATTCATGGCGAATTAGCCATACCTGAGTATCAGCGCCCTTATCGTTGGGGCGAGGTGCAAATAAAAAAACTGTTAAGTGATTATCAGCTTTATTTAGCTGATTTGGCACAAAGCGCTTTAACACAAAGCAATAGTGCTTATGGTTATTACCTAGGTAGTGTTATTTTGCACCAGTCAGCTGAAAATGGTCAGCTAAATATTATTGACGGTCAGCAACGCTTAACCACGTTAGCGTTAATTGCCTATGTGCAAAGTTTGGCTAATCAAGATAATGAACAAGATGCATTTGAACCAAGCTCTTTTGACTCAGGCCATTTTGAACTTTCTTTAAGCTACGACTCACCAGAGTCACAACAACAAATACTGCAAAATTTGACTTGGTTACAGGAATACTCAACAAGCAGTAATGCTAGCCAAATTACCACATTTGATGCCAATAAAATCAATCTAACGCTGGTTGTTACTCGCAGTGAAGATGATGCTTATCGCTTTTTTGAAACTCAGAATACAGGCGGCGTCAGGCTCAGTGGTCCAGACATTATTAAAGCCCATCACCTCAGAGCCATTGCACGCCAAAGTCAAAATGAGTTTGCTGCTAAATGGGAAGCATTAGGCGATTTAAACCCTGTGGTTGGTTCATTAATTAAGGGGCGCTACTGGCAAAAACTGTATAACCGTAATGTACCTTCTCATCGTCAACCCCATTTAGTAAGAAGTGCTGTAGTCAATGAGCTTGGAGAAACTACGGGCAAGGGTGATGACATAGCCTTTGGTCGGTTTGAGCGAGCATATTTACCTGATGGTGGTCAAATAGATAAACAAGCACAACAAGGTTATGAACTAAGACAGCCATTAAATAGTGGTATTAATACCATTCACTACTTAAGCTATTTTGAACAATTAAGAAGCAAATACTTAACCAGTCTAGTTAAAAACAATAAGGTCAAAAACAAAAAGATAACTGCAAAAACTTCCGTTAAAGGGGGAAATCAAGGAGAAAATACCCTTGTACGCTTTTCTCACTTTTATCAAAACCTGATCTGCGAACTTGACGGTTGTAGCTATGTAAAAGGGTTATACGATACTGCACTGCTTATTTACATTAGCCAATTTGGCGAACAGCAATTAGACATAGCTGCGAAGAAACTGTTTCGGGTTATCTACTCCCCAAGAGTAAGCAATCAAAAAGCGGTGAGAGAAAACTCTATATCAGCGTTTGTCCGTGATAACCCTGTACTTGACTGGATTGCAGCCAGTTATACACCAAACATGTGTTTCGATTACTTAGATCGTTTTAGCTTTAAAGCTGACCCCGCCAACTTAGCCGTTGATAAAAACAGTGTAAAAAAACGCTTTATAATTAACGTATTAAAGCATTTTGGAATAGAGGTAATTGAAGGTGGCTCAGCTCAAGCACTTGCTAACACTTATACCGCAGGGTTGGATGCTTATATCCTTCCTTTAGGCACTGAAACAGTAGCTGCGAATCAGATGAGCATGCGCAAAAATAATGGAGAGCAACATGGGTAATGTATTTACAGATGAAGCTAATGCAAAAGGATGTCAGGTGACACAACATCATGTTGAAACACAAGTGCTCACGTTAAATTACATTCAAAGCAATGAATATCAATTTAGTATTCCAAGTTATCAGCGTCCCTATGTTTGGCCAGATGAAGCTGTATTAAAGCTATTTAAAGATATAAATGATGCTCGTGTTGCAAAAGAGCCTAATTACTTTATTGGTACGGTGCTTACTTCAATAGAGCAAGATGAAGATGGTAATAGTATTTATGAGCTAATTGATGGGCAGCAACGCACCACTACGTTAATGCTTATTGCGCTTGCCTTTAAAATGGCAAAAGTTGATTCAGCTATTGCCGGTATTGCGGCTTTTAAAAAGCAACCGAGACTGCAATTTACTATTCGTGATCAAGTTCAACACTTATTAGGTAGTTTAGCTGGCTTAGATGATTATGTATTTCCAGGGCTAGAAGCCATTGGTGAAAACCCATATTTAAAACGCATATATGCAGCGTTACAAGTGTTAGAACAACAAGTAAGAGCGCTCAAAGATGAAGACCGTATCTTATTAGGTGATTACATTTTTAAGAATGTGCAATGGGTGAATAATATTGTGCCTCAGCAAATGGATTTAAATCGTTTATTTGCCACCATGAATACTGCTGGTATACAGCTTGAACAGGCCGATATATTAAAATCAAAACTTCTTAAACAGGTTTCTACAGATAAGCCTTTATTCGATGCTATGTGGTTAGCATGCGAACACATGGAAAACTACTTTGAACGTAATGTACGTAAAGTTTTTCCTAACGCACCGTGGAATGATATTAAATCAGAACATTTAGCTTGTTTTGATGAAGCGTTATTTGTGAAAAATTCAGGTAGTGCTGCGCATAAGCAGGGCTTAACCATTTTGCAGTTAGCAGAGCAATTGAAAGCAAGTGCAGCGGACACAGATAAAAACATTGATGCTAGTACAAACACGGATCATGGCAACGAGCAGGATTCTGGTACCTACGATTTAGAAACCGAAACCGTTTATTGTCGCCCAATTATTAGTTTTCCGTTATTACTTATCCACGCTTATCGAATTTACTTAGCACACCGAGCTGTTGAGTTAAAAGATGGTTCAGACGATGTTCTACCTCGTGTACACGCCGATAAGTTACTGGAAACTTTTGAGCCGCTTACTAAAGCAAGTGAAGAAGAAGTTAAAGAATTTATAAAAACGTTGTGGCAAGTGCGTTATCAGTTTGACCGTTGGGTAGTTAAGTGGGTTGAGCGTGATGATAGTGATGATGAACAGTTGCGCTTAACTTATCTGACAAGAAGCGAATCAAGTGGAAAACAGTACATTAACCGTACTCAAAAAGAGTTAAACGAATTAGTGATGCTGCAAAGTGTGCGTAACTTTACTGGTGAACGCAGTGCTCAGTATTGGATCACGCCTTTCATCGCAGGCTTGATGAAAGATAATATAACTGAAGATTCACAAGCTATAGCCTTGCTTGAGAAAATTGATAACGATTTATCATTGGCTGGTGAGTCGGAAACTCAAAAAACAGCTAGCTTCAAACAAGCAAAACAACAGCAACCTGAAGTAAATTTTTGGCAAGCAAACGTTGATTATTTTGCCCAAGCGAGAGGTACTAGTTTTGAACATTATTGGTTTCAAAAACTAGAATATATATTATGGAAACAAGAGCCAGATAGGCAGCTAGAACAGTTTAAAAAATACCGTATAACGGCTAAGAACTCTGTTGAGCACGTATATCCTCAGCATGAAGAGCATCAAAACATGTTGGAACGAGACTTCTTAGATGCATTTGGTAATTTAGTTTTATTAAGTCCAGGTGAAAACTCGTCATACAGCAATCAAGCGGTTAAGAAGAAGTTGGTTGATTTTGAAGCTAAGCCACAATATGACTCTTTAAAATTAAAAGCCATGTTCAAATTATTAAAAGAACAAAACGATTGGCAAGAAGATCAAATAAAACAACATCAGAAAGAAATGTTGAGTACATTAGCAATGCATTACGGTAACAAGGAATAATTATGGTTAGCCAAACAAATGAACAAGCTTTAGAAGCAGCAATTGAAAAGCACTTAACTGGTACGTGTTTAGAAGATTTAAAAGCAGGAGTGCAGGAAGCTGCACCTGGCTATAACAATACGCTGTACAAACTTGGTTATCCTGCTGATTTTGATATGCATTACGCTATAGATACCAACTACTTTTGGCAGTTTTTACAAGACACTCAAGAGCAAGAGCTAGAAAAACTAAAGAAAAATAGCCCTAATGACTGGGAGCGAAAAGTACTTGAGCGTTTTGATAGACTGATCAAAAAATATGGCATTTTGCATTTGCTTAAAAAAGGCTTAAGTGTTGAAGATGCGCATTTAAATCTGATGTATCCAGCGCCATTAGCTAGTAGTAGTGATTCTGTTAAACAGAACTTTAATGCCAATATATTTAGCTCAACGCGCCAAATAAGGTATTCAAAAACTAATCCGTTACAAGAAATTGATATGGTGCTGTTTATCAATGGTATTCCGTTGATAACACTAGAACTGAAGAATGCATGGACCGGCCAAAATGCCCGTTACCATGGTCAAAAGCAGTATCGTAATGATAGAGACACCTCGCAGTCGTTATTGCAGTTTGGTCGTTGTTTAGTGCATATGGCTGTTGATACTGATGAAGTGTATATGACCACCAAGTTAGCAGGGAAAAGCACCTTCTTTTTACCGTTTAATAAAGGTAATAATCATGGTCAGGGTAATCCACCAAATACCTCTTTACATGGAAATGGCGGCCACAAGACAAGCTACTTATGGGAAAAGGTCTTTACGAAAGCTAGTCTTGCTAACATCATCCAGCACTTTGTTCGTTTAGATGGCAGTAGCAAAGATGATTTGAAAAAACGAACCTTATTCTTTCCACGCTATCACCAGATGGATGTTGTTCGCCGCTTAATTGATCATGCTTCAACTAACGGTGTTGGCCATACTTATTTAATTCAGCACTCTGCCGGTTCCGGTAAGTCGAACTCAATTACTTGGGCTGCCTATCAGTTAATAGAAACGTATCCAGCTAGTCCTGATACTCAAGGTAGTAAAGGTGTTGAACAACCGCTATTTGACTCAGTAATCGTGGTTACTGATAGACGATTACTTGATAAACAACTTAGAGATAACATTAAAGAATTCTCTGAAGTTAAAAACATTGTTGCCCCTGCATTTAAATCATCTGAGCTTAAATCAGCCTTGGAAAATGGTAAGAAAATTATCATTACCACTATTCAAAAGTTCCCATTTATTATTGATGGCATCAGTGATTTAAGTGATAAACGTTTTGCTGTGATTATTGATGAGGCACATAGCTCTCAGTCTGGCTCTGCCCACGACAATATGAACAGAGCGATGGGGAAAACTGAAGTAGAGGAAGCTGAAGATGCGCAAGATAAAGTACTGCAAGCGATGCGCTCACGTAAAATGCGAGGCAATGCTTCATATTTAGCTTTTACTGCAACGCCTAAAAACAGCACCTTAGAAAAGTTTGGCCAAAAACAAGAAGACGGTAGTTTTAAGCCATTTCATTTATATTCGATGAAACAAGCGATTGAAGAAGGCTTTATTCTTGATGTTATTGCCAATTACACTACCTATAAAAGTTATTACGAGATAGAAAAATCGATTCAAGACAATCCTGAATTTGATACTAAAAAAGCGCAAAAACGATTACGTGCCTACGTTGAAACCAGCCAACAGACCATAGATACCAAAGCTGAAATTATGCTTGAGCATTTTATTCCGCATGTAGTAAATGCCAAAAAGCTACGTGGTAAAGGCAAAGGTATGGTTGTTACACAAAATATTGTAACCGCTATTCGCTATTACAAAGCCTTAAAACGAGTGATAGAAGCCCAAGGTAGCCCATTTAAAATAGCGATAGCATTTTCTGGCACCAAAGAAGTTGATGGCATTGAGTATACTGAAGCTGAAATGAATGGTTTTGCCGAGAGTGAAACAAAAGATAAGTTTGATACTGATGAGTATCGCTTGTTGGTTGTGGCCAATAAATACCTAACGGGTTTTGATCAGCCAAAGCTTTGTTCTATGTACGTAGATAAAAAGTTAGCAAGCGTGCTTTGTGTACAAACATTATCACGCTTAAATCGCTCTGCACCTAAGCTTGGTAAAAAGACTGAGGATTTATTTGTACTAGATTTCTTTAATAGTGTTGATGAGATAAAAACGGCATTTGACCCATTTTATACTTCAACGACTTTATCTGAAGCAACTGATGTAAATGTATTACATGAGCTAAAAGATGCGATGGACGATATTGGCGTTTATGAATGGTACGAAGTTGAAGACTTCGTTAAGCGCTACTTTGATAATGAAGACGCTCAAACCTTAAGCCCAATTATTGATACTGCTGCTAATCGATTTAATTTTGAATTAGAGCTAGAAGATGACGATAAAGTCGATTTTAAGATCAAAGCTAAACAATTTGTGAAAATTTACGGGCAGATGGCTTCAATCATGCCTTATGAAATTGTTGCGTGGGAAAAGCTATTTTGGTTCCTTAAGTTCTTAATTCCAAAGTTAATCGTTAAAGATCCTGATTCAGAAAAGCTTGATGCATTGTTAGACTCTGTTGACTTAAGCTCTTACGGCTTACAGCGTGTAAAGCTCAACTATGGTATTGGCTTAGATGATGGTGAAACTGAATTAGATCCACAAAACCCTAACCCTCGCGGTGCTCATGGCGGTGATGATGAAAAAGATCCACTAGACGAAATCATTAAAAACTTTAACGAAAGATGGTTTCAAGGCTGGAGTGCAACACCTGAAGAGCAAAAAGTTAAATTTATAAACATTGCTGAAAGTGTGAAAAGTCACCCTGATTTTGAAGCTAAATACCAAAACAACCCTGATCCACATAACCGAGAATTAGCGTTTGAAAAAATGCTTAAAGAAGTCATGTTAGCAAGGCGTAAAGATGAGCTTGAGCTTTATAAGTTGTTTGCAGGAGATAGCGCCTTTAAAGCCTCGTGGACGCAAAGTATGCAAAGAAGTATTGGATTATAAAAAGGAATTATTATGTTTGATGATATCAAGGACGTTTTAAAAGTTAAGCCAGGTTTAACAGGTCGTCAGATAGCCAGAAATATTGGGGAAGAACGTAAAGTAGTAAACTCTTTTTTAAGTAAAAATTTAGACTCATTTGAAAAAGATGACGATCATTGTTGGACGTTAAAACAAGTTTCTATCACAAAAGTTGAGTTTCCTAGTAAGTGGGTTGATGAACATATATTTGAAAAATCGCTAAAGCCGCTGAATGTAGATTCAATCGACTCTTTAAAAGAAATACATTTTATTTTTCCTGAGGACTGTAAATTTTTACTCATCGCTATAGCTCGCTTTCTAGCATTGGCTAACCAGTTAAAAGATGGTGGTTACAATATTACTATTGATATGGGCGAGTGCCGTAATACTTTAAACTTTTTTAGCCGTAATGGATTTTTTGATTATCTAGATGACAAAATTAAAACTATTCCTGCTAGACCTAAATCTTCTTTGGCAAAACGTTATCAAGGTAATAGCAAGACGATGCTGGAGTTAGGAGATATAGATCCTAACGAAAGAAATCGAGAGTTAATAATACTTCTTGGTGAAAGGTTTATTGAAAATTCTTCGGAACAATACGCTTTAGCAGCCAAGACCGTTTTTTCTGAATTAATAGGTAATGTTAAGGATCATAGTGATAGTAAAATTATTGGTTTAGCTGGCCTTCAGCTTTATAAAGGCAAGAATAAGCATATTCAAACAATAGTTTCAGACAGTGGAGTTGGTATTGCAGCCACTTTACGTTCTACTTTAAAAGAAACACACCCTAAGCTATATAAAAAATACCGAGTCGATAATAGCGAAAATAATGCCCAACTCGTTCTACATGCATTTACTAAAGGTGAAGTGAGCAGATATGGAAAAGGTAGAGGGTTAGGCTTTAAAAGCAGTAGAGAGCATGCCACAAAAGACAGGGCTCTTATTTCGATTCGACAAGAAGATTTCTCTATCGAACTTGAATATATTAATGGGGATAAAATAAGTTCAAATATAACTCAAAACTTGTCTAAGATTTCTGGAACTCATATTTGTTTTGACTTCTATATAGATAATTTCTGATAAATATAATAAACTTAAGCAGATGAAAGAGAGAACTTATAAAATACTTCTAAAAGATGTGGTTGAATGTGATCATGCTTTTGGAAACGATGAAGGGAGAGAAGCCTTCGTAAAGATTAGTAAAATCGTAGATGAAAATCCATCTTGCGACTTTTTTGCTATCAGCTTAGAGGGGATGAAATTTACAGACGCATCCTTTCCAAGAGAGAGCATAATTTCTTTAGCTAAGGCATTAAAAGGAGAAAAAGGCTTTTATCTTATCGATATTCCTAATAAAGACTTACTAGATAACTGGTCATATGGGGCTATTGCAAAAGATCAGCCAATCTTAGTTAAATCTGATAATGGTTTTGATGTTATCGGAAGCAAGCTGAGTAATACTGTTAAAGAACTATTGGAGTTTGTAGTTGATAAAAATCAAGTTACAACATCTACAGTGTCTAAACATTTTGATGTTTCAGCTCAGAATGCTAGCGGTAAGTTAAAAAAACTACATAACATTGGTTTAGTTCTCGGTCATAAAGAAGTCGCTGAATCAGGAGGCTTAGAATTTGTCTATAAAGCTATTTTGTAGCTTTTTTTTAACTATTCTGATAAATCTGCTTGTGTTAACCAGAAGTAAGGTGTAAATTAGTAGACGATCCCATGAGGGATCTTTTTTAAAAACTCTGATAAATGTGATTAACTTAACCAGAAACCAGGAGGCTATAATGGCTACAAACCCACCAAAAGGCGATGGACATCGCAAAGGCGCAGTAAGAAGCAGATCTCAAACGCAAACTCAAAGCGGGCATTGGGTTAAAAGAGATGCTGATACAGGGCGTTTCATGGATGTTAAAACAACTGATAAAACTCCTTTCAAAGGTGTTAGAAAGGAGAAAAAGTGATGAATAGAATCAAGTATTATTTTCTTATTACTACTCAATAAGTGAGGAGTTGTTATGTCGCTAGATCATATAAACCATAAAGAGCTATGTCAGTTCGCAAAAGATAAAGTTAATCTGCCTAAGGATAAGGCTGATAAGTTTCGTAAACAAGCAAGAAACTTAAGAGAGAAATTAGATGGCTACCTTAAAGAACACCCTGACTTTGCATTAAAAAGAATGCAACTGTCTGGTAGCTTAGCAAAGGGAACAGCCCTAAAAATGCTTAATGATATCGATGTGGCAGTCTATGTATCAGGTGTTGATTCTTCAACTTCGTTAAATGATTTATTAGATTACCTAGAAGAAAAAATCAGAAAAGCTTACCCAAATTTTTCATATGATCAAATTAAGCGTCAAACATATAGCATTTGCGTTTCATTTAAAGGTACTGGGTTAGATGTTGACCTTGTTCCTATTATCTATGAAGGCAAGCCAGACTGGCGTGGCTTTTTAGTTAGTCAAGCAGATGGTAGTTATTTAGAAACGAGTATTCCTTTGCATTTGGAATTTGCCAAAAAACGTAAAGATCATCAACCAGAACATTTTTCCCAGGTAGTAAGGTTAGTTAAGTATTGGGCTAGAAAACAAAAAAGAGAAGTTGAAGGATTTAGGTTTAAATCTTTTATGGTTGAAATGATATTAGCTAAATTATCTGATAACGGGGTTGATTTCTCAAATTATGTTGAAGCTTTACAAGCGTTTTTCACTTACATAGTTAAGTCTAATTTAGAAGAAAAGATACTATTTGAAGATTACTATAATGCAGCTGAAGTAAATACTTTTAATGATCCTGTTGAAATCATTGATCCGGTAAATGCAGAAAATAATGTTAGTAATTTATATACAAGATACCAAGCTGACTTAATCGTGGAAGCTGCAATGAATGCTGGTGATGCTATTGATGCTGCTGAATTCGCTCCTAATAAAACTTTGACTATTCAATACTGGCAAACAGTATTTGGTCCATCATTTTCGGGGTAAGTTATGAGCAGTTTTACATCAACAGTATCGAATACTTTTACTATTACTCATGCTCGCCATATGTCAGCAAAAGTTTCAGCTGACTTACGTAGAATGCAAAGGTTTTATGATAAGCCTAATAGCGTTCAGATAGCTGATTTTGAGGAAGAAATAGCACAGTTATTGAAGCATGGTTACTTAAATAAAGCGACATTTGGCTTCCAAAAAGATGGTAGCTGGATAGAACCAACCTTCACTTACACAGCAAGTGAAATAGCGAGTGGCGTTGATGATACACCAGGGGCACTAAGTGCTAATGCAGATGTTTCTAATGCTTATTTTCATAGTTATGTGTCATACACAGACAAGTATTTCTCGCTTTCAGATAGTGAGAGGGCTGATTTTAAAAAGTCATTACCAGTCCAGCGTGTAGGAGCAGATGAACCTGGAGTTTCAGGTTGTTTTGATAGTGATAAAACATATTCTTCAGGTGAAAGAAGTCTGTCGAGAAAATCTTTAAGGAGTTATTAATTATGACAACATTAGAAGCTAAAAGCTTATTTGAAAATAGTAGAGAGTTTCCTGACTTTGAAGCTCAAATGAAATTAGAACGATTGATAGGGCTTGACGAGTATAAGTTAAGGTTAACTAAAATGTTGTCTATATTGGTAAAGCCAGCCTCTATGGAAAGCTGGATTAAAAAGTTTCACGGAGACCATTTTGAAGCTTTAGAGTCCATTATCAACAGGCCTCCTTTGATTGTTTTAGCTGGTGATGTAGGTTCAGGTAAAACAGCATTAGCTGAAAGTATTGGAGATAAGGTAGCACGCTTAAACGATATTGATATTACATTATTACCGTTAAGTTTATCTTCAAGAGGACAAGGTCGCGTTGGAGAAATGACTCAATTGGTAACATCTGCATTTCAACAAACAAAAGACTTAGCTAAAAAATTTAAAAGTGAAACAGGTAAAGCTAGAGGTGCTGTTATTCTTTTAATTGATGAGGCTGATGCACTAGCTCAGTCTAGAGAGTCTGAGCAAATGCATCATGAAGATCGTGCAGGTGTAAATGCTTTTATTCGTGGAATTGATTCTCTTGCTAGCGAAGGCTTACCTGCGGCAGTGATTATGTGTACCAATCGACTTGATTCGTTAGATCCTGCTGTCAAAAGAAGAGCGGCAGAAATTTTACCATTTAAAAGGCCGACAGCTGAACAACGTAAAGCTGTTATTGAGCAAACGTTAGCTCCGTTTAATTTAAGCTATGCAACCTTAAATAAAATAGCCAGCCTAACAGGCAGCTCAAATGAACGTAACTTTGGTTTTTCCTTTTCAGATATTACTCAGCGACTTGTACCATCAATAATATTAGATGCTTTTCCTAATAAAGCTGTTACAGATGAAAGAGCTATTGAGGTTGCGATGTCGATAGTACCAACTCCTCCATTTGTGAGCTTGAATAATGAGTGACAATAAATGGCTGAAAGGTGTTTTTGAGGATGTTCAGACTGATTTACACCATGATTTAAAAAGAGCATCAAGAGGGGTTGAACACCCCGGTACTAAAGGCGATATACATGAAGATAGCTGGATTGATATCCTGAGAAATTATTTGCCCAAACGTTATGGTGTTGATAAAGGTATAGTGATTGATAGCCATGGGAATAAGAGTGATCAAATTGATATCGTTATTTTTGATCCACAGTACACACCAATGTTATTGATACAACAAGGCCACAAGTATATTCCAGCTGAAGCTGTTTATGCTGCCTTCGAATGTAAACCTACATTAAGTAAGGCTTATCTTGAATATGCTGGGAGTAAGGCAAAGTCAGTACGTGTGCTATCTAGAACAAGTGTTCCAGTAACAACAGTCTCAGGAGTCAAAGATGCTAAAGAGCCTTTTAATATAGTCTGCGGTATTCTAGCTGCTAATTGTGAATGGTCTGCTGGAGTATCAAGTAAATCTTTTGATGGGAATTTACCGATAGAAAAAGACTCAATATTAGATATTGGCTGTTCATTGGCCGGAGGGACATATGTTCTTGATGCACAAACGATCAGGAAACATCAATCAGAGAATAACCTAATGTTTTTTCTATTTAGTTTATTAGGCAAACTTCAATCATTGGGCACTGTTGCTGCGATAGATTGGAATGCGTACGCAAATATTTTAAATGCTGAATAGAAAATAAAACCTTTGGGGGTCTAAAGTTGAAAGTAAATGAAATTGTTGAAGAGCTGATTGATGAAGTTACAGCTTCTAATATAATTGCTAGGTTATATGACAATAAGGTTCAAAAGTGGTCGCTTGTTATAATTGGTGTTTGTATCTTTATTGGTTTAGTTACTTTCTTTATAGACTCTAAAAGTATTGTGATCGGCGTTGTAATGATAATCTCACTTTTAATGGTCATAATTTTTTCAGTAAATAATACATTTCTTCAAATGAAGTATATGTTGGCTCCAGCTAAAGAGTATCTTAGTGAGTTGCACTCCCGGATAAACCGAGAATCAATGCTTGTTCAAAGGTTAACTTCGTATGATTCATGGAGTTTGTGCAAAGCCAAACAGAGGCTCATTTTCGAGGCTGATAAACTTGAAAACAGAATTGGTGCTCTTGTAGGAGCATTAAATAAATTAGGCTTGTTTCCTGCGTTAATCGCACTGTATATAGCTATTGCGAAAGTATTTGGCTCAACCAATTTTACGGACATTCCATACTTATTGTTAGCATTTGTAGCAGGCCTTTATTTAGCTGCTTTTTCAGCCGTTAATATAATTGGGCGATTAAGAGAGTATGCTTTCATTATTGGAATTGCAGAAGACTTAAGGAATCAAGTTGAAGATGTTGCTAAGGAGCATAAATAAGGTTAACTGTTTCAGCTGATTAATATTTTCTGAAATTTTTAAGAGTTGATAGGCAATATTAATTATGTACATAAAAGTATAAACTTAAAGTTAATTAGGCTGAAATGGCTGCCTGTGACCACAAAAACGAAGCGAAAGCCCATTTAAAATTTAAAAAGACTTCTTAAGTAACGAATATGCTGTGGATGCTTCGGTACTTATGGAGACTTTTAGTGCCTGAAGAAAAATCACAATATGAAAAAATACTTAAACGACAAGCTCGCCGTTTAGCTAATTTCACAGAATGCAAATTGAATCAGGCGCAAAGGACTATCGCGATAGACTTTTATGGGTACAAATCTTTAAAGGACTTAAAGCTAAGTCTAGAGAATGGATTGGCAACCCCGGACACAACTAAACTTCTTGAGTTTGATAAAAGCTCTGAATGTTTGATAAGTCTTCAACGTAGCTGGAAAAGAATTAATACCGCGTTTGATGAAGTTGATTACCTTACAAGCTTTGATCGCATAGAGGTTGTTGCCTGTATTCTTAATGTGCAGCCTGAAGAGTTTAAAAACCTAATTAATCCTGAGTAACTTTTTTGCGATTTGTATTCGATTAAAAATTACTATATCTATTTACAAGTAAAATGTCGTGATGAATAAATAAATGTATATTTTTATCTAGTTAATTGTTTAATATAGCCTAGAGGCTTACGGGAAGCCTGCGCCTACTTTTTATAACGGCGAAGTCGACGCACCCGAACAATTTGTAATATTAAAAATGAATAAGCGTTTAGTAGGCCTTATTTATTTAAGGATTATTATGAATTGTGCCTATTGCAATAGCCCCGTTTTGTCTGGTTTAGCGTTAAAAAAATATCAAAAGTCATTTCCTGACGTTTTTTATGGAGAGTCTCTCCCCATAAATAGCTCAATCTTTTATTGTTATAATCAAAGTAAATATGAAATATCACATACGCTTTTCAAGTTAAGCCAAGTCTTTCGGGGGGAGTCTATCTCAGATATTGCGAGTGAAGTAAATGTTTGTCCTGGAAGCATCACTTTTAGCATATCGATTGGTGCAGCTAACCCTAAGAAATACTTTGACTATGTTAGCTCCGATAAATCTTTGCTGAATGTTCATCTTAACAAACTAGAAAAACCATTTTTTGAATCAGAAACAAGTTACTTTAAAGCGATTGTTAATGCTATTTATGAAGAGTTGGATGAATATGATACTCAATTAACTCAAACAGATATATTAAGAACTTGTAATTTGAATAAAGGTGAATACTACCGAATAATAGTGAATTTTCTTGGTATTGACTTGGGTAGCTTTAATCTTAACCTTGACGATCACATTGGTTTCGACTTATATCAGGCGCTTATGTCTAAACCTGAAAGAAGGGATTATGAAAATATGAAGCGAGAATTTGGTTTTAAAATAACTAATGAGTTGTAGCAGGGGAGTCTTGAGTTTGTTTTTCTAAAAAGTGAGTAATTCTCTTTTGGTGGAGGACGAATTGCTCACTTTAGGCATTAGCTGTCAGATCAAATATGAACTCGTATATTTCAACTTACTCGATAATTGGTAAGTTGTAATTACTGCCTACTGTATTTAAGCAATTACTTGCTGTTCAAATAATCTAAAACTACTTCGTGGTGGTTCTTAGTTTTGAATTTATTGAACACATGCTCAATGTTACCTTTTTCATCAACAAGGAAGCTAGTCCTGACAACGCCCATGTTTTCTTTACCCATGAACTTCTTTAATTGCCATACATGGTATTTTTCACAAACAGCATGGTCTTCATCTGCGAGTAAGGTGAAATTAAGTTCTTGCTTGTTGGTAAAGTTTGTCAGCTTTTTTGGAGTGTCTGGGCTAATGCCTAGAACAATGACATTAAGTGCGTCTAATTCAGTTTTAGAATCACGCAGGCCTTGTGCTTGCACCGTACAACCAGGTGTGCTTGCACGAGGATAAAAATAAACTAAAGCTTTTTTTCCTTTTAACTCTGATAATGTTACAGGGTTGCTGTTTTGATCTAAGAGTGTAAAGTCAGGTGCTATTTGACCAACTTCAATTGCCATAATATTTTCCTTTTGATTATTGGGTAAACAAGAGACTTAAGGTGTGCTCTTTATAATATTTTTATACGTCACTGTGGTGGCGCAGTTCAACAGGCGATGGTTCGTGCCAGTAATTTATCTAAACTTGCCTTCGATAATATTATCGGGCCTAGCAGAAACTACTTTATCCATTGCCTTTTCACGTTCTTCAAATGGTATCATATCCATTAAGCGTTGTACTATTCTGATATGTTTAGCTGCCTGAACTTGAAGAGCTTTTTGGTGATTTTTGGATAGTTTATAGTACTTATTTTTTAGCTTGTTAGCTTGGGTAGTTTTTTTCTTTTGTTCTTTAAGCTTTTCTTCCAATAAATCACTAGTTGACTCGGCTATAGGGCTTTGTTCAACAATTATGTCCAGAGACTTTTTAGCTATCATTTTCTTTATATAGTCGTAATTACGAAGTACTCCAACAGAACGGCTCGCTTCTATCTCTACAGTGTAGTTATTTATTTTTAGCCTTCCTTCTTTAGCTTTTTGCTTGTTCTCTGAAACTTCAGGCGTACCTTGGAGTAGTCTGCCTAATGCATCAATAAGTCTTTTTTCCGTTCCTTTTGTCATATTGTTTCTCCTGTAAAAGGGATAAGTAAATCTTGTACTGCTTTCGGCAAAATAATAGGTTCATAATCAAAGTCTAAATCACTCATGATGCGCTCAGCAGCAGTTATCTTAATATATGCCTCTGATGCTGTCTGAGGGGTTAGCTCATCATGTTCAATGTCCCATAACATATTAATTTCAGCTTCTTTTCTTTTTGTTTCAGCAAAAACAGCATCGACAATGAAATCATTTTTGCAATCAACACATTCCATTAGGTTAACTTGTGTTCTTAAACTGCAAGCTGTAGATGTGCAATAAACCCCAGGTGCAACAGCATGGATATGGCGCTTTTGCTCTCTAACTTGTTTGATCCAGTAGTCTAAAGAAAGCATGTCATTATTCACTTTATCTTTAAATAAATTACGGGGTTCTTTGCTCATGTTTTTCGCAAATTCTTTGCCTTTACCACCTGCAACTCGCTCTTTATTTGCAAGTTTTTTGTAAATTTTTAGATATATCTTGGCTTTTTGAAGAATTTTCTCTTCGTCATAAGCATTGGCTAAGTTTTGTTTGTGCTTTCGAAACTTCTGGAATTTACTTGCGTTTTTAGCGTAATGTCTCGTCATTGCTAGAGATACATGGCTAAATTGTTGCTTTAATTGAGGAAATGAAAGTAGTTCATATCCAACGAGGTAATAGGCAAAAGATCTGCGTAGCTGGTGCCCTGTGAAATAGTATTTTTCATCAAGGTTGAAGGCTTGTTTAGGGTCGGATATTTTTAGGTCAATAATATCTTCTTTAGTTAAATTGAGTTCTTCACTTAAAATATCATTAAACCAACCTTGAGAATGTCTGTTCAAATCTTTCTTATTAATGGCACTACAATCATCTGTAACCTTGTGAAAGAATTCTGTACTTTCTGGGTGTCGTTTTCTAAGTGGCTTATGTAATTCATTGAGTATTTCATATGCTTTCTTGCCTATTACTGTTGTTACAAACTCATCTTGTTTTGACTGAATGCCTTTCACGGTTTTTGAAAGCTCTGTATGAATTATATAAATAGTCTGTTTTGATATTACTTCTGTTGTGCAGCCTTGAGTTGTATTAAGGCTGTGTAATTCATCTGCACGCATGCCACTACGTGACATTAAACCCCATAAACACCCTCCGTTTAACTCTTTAAAAAGAGATTGGGCTTCGTTTATACCTGTTACCTTTGTATCAAGGGACGTCAGGGTTAATGTAGGGCTGAATTTATGTATGTAGTCATTCTTTAGCTCTGGAGTATAAGTGTTGAGTAAGTTAATTATTTTGCTTTTTGTTGGTGAGCTAAGATCTAAAAAAGCTTTTTGGAACGCCTCGGTACGTTTTTTAGCTAATGTATTTGTTTTACCTAAATACCAAGTGATTTTACCATTTTTTCGCTTTGAGTTATCGCTACTTAAATGTTCAGCATATTTTAGATACAGATTGTCATAATAGGTTGTAATATAATCTCCTAAATCTGCGAGCTCATCTTTTATCGGGTAAAGTTTATTAATTAGCTCTTCAGACTTTTGCAATCCAAGATAATAAATTCGTTGAGGGATTACAGTGTGTTGCTCTGGTTCTAACAATGCTAGTTTAAAACTACTGGCACTTAAACGTTCTTCAATTGCCACATGAAACGGTAAACCTTTTTCTTCAGTGAAAAGCTTATTTAACCCCTCATAAATCGAATTTTGTTTAAAACTTATGTTTGTAGAACCAGTAAGCATCAAAGTTTCTATGAACTCAAAGTTGATGCACGCAAAACTGTTGTATCCGCTTTGTATAATGTAGGGGATTATTTTTTTTATATTAGTAACTGTTTTGTAGATAGTACTAAAAGAGTGATATTGTGGTGATACCCACATCATCTTTAATGCTAGAGATTTAAGTTGGTTCCTGAGATTACGCTCGATTACTTTGCCGTTTAACGTGAAATCTAGCGTCTTTTTAGCTTTGGAGTTTGGGTCAAAAAAATCTTGTAGCGTTTTCCATGCCTCATTATCACCGACTTTACCTAGTGATTTACCTTTAATACTAAACCCAATATCAAGGAGTTCAAACTCATCCCAGTTACCACGTTCAATAGCTGGCTTTAACACATCCTGGAGGTAATTTTTATATGCGCCCACGTTTTTTTGAGCTTCTTTGATAGACTCTAGTCGAGCAAGATCAGTAAGTTTTATCATATTTAAGCCCTAAAATTGATGTATAGATACAATTGCATGATCAACAGAAACTCTTGGGTGGCGACCATTTTTCTTGAATAACTTCATAGCTTGCTCGTAAACATTAGAACTTGCCCCATTTAAGATGTACTCAAAAGCTTCTATTTTTTCGAATACTTCTTCTTTTGCATTGGGAAATTGGTTTAATGCGTCTTTTAAGACATCAATGAAAGAAATTAGCTTATAAATAGCTTGAACCTCGTCAACAGCTTTTGCTGATTTACATATGTAACATTTGTCATATTCAGTACAAGCTAAGTTTGCCCCTATAGCATTATTTGTTTCACGTTGAGTATTTTTTCCGTCAGGAATATCTTGTTTCCCGTTACAGTTTGTACCGTTTGGGTTCGTTTTAGCTTTTTTCTTTTGCCATTCATCATAAGATATCATTGGGATTTTAAATTTATTGGCGACTTGTTCTTTGGCTTCTTCAAGGGTTTGGTCTTTACCTATTTTTTCTAAAACTTGCATTCCTTGTGAGAGAATAGTTTTATTTAGATTTGAATCACCATTAGCGTAATGCTTGTTTATTGTCGCAAGAGTATTTTGAAGAGCTGCTTGAACTCGTGAGATGCTGTTATCGTCATACTCCTGTGAGCTAGTCATTTCTCTCCAACGGCTAGATTGCAGTGAAATAAAGTAATCATTTGGTGCTATCGCCCATTGTGTCATGAGGTTTGCTGATATTGGGCTGATATCGTCCCAATCCATTGGGGAACTTCCGCCACTTCCTCGTCTAAGTAGCAGTCGTTCATAATTTTTAGAAGCTTGCTTATCAGCTAACTCGTTAGCAAATTGTTCAATATCTCGGAGAATTTCAATATCAGTCGCTGGAATTATAAAGCTACCAGTATTCCCATCTCTATATTTAAATGAAATAGCTATGTCGCCGTTCTCATTTTTTTTTGAATAAGTTAGCGGAAGTAGAATGCCTTTTAAGGGTAAATCTGTATAACAGGATAAAATACAGTAACTGGCGTTAGTTGTACCTTGAGTCGCTTTAGTCTGACTGGTTGTTGAGTGGACTATTTTACTAGTCACGACTCTTCCCAATGTGTTCACAGTTGTGTTTAGGATAATAAATTGCTGGTTACGATACGTATCAAACAGTTCCTTAAACCAACGAATAACAGTTTTTCTATATGGCGATAAAAGGTTTAATTTTAAAGCTAAGTGCTTGTTCATGTCAGTAATATTAAATCTATCACTTTCTTGATTTTTACTGTTTAAAAAGAACAGTAGTTCAGAGTATTCTTCACCATTACCATAAAGCTTTGATAGTTTTTCCAGCGTTGTTATGAACTTAACCCCATCTCTTTTTTCTACATCAAAATTAACGATTGATTCATCTATATCATTTGAGAGTAGGGCATCAACTTCTTTATTAGCTCTAGCTTTAAAGCTAGATACTTTGACTGTTTTTAAGCTTTTATCTCGTTCATCGGTATGGACATCAATTGGGTGGGCGATTGTCCTAATATTGGTATCGTTTAAAGAAGTAAAGAAGCACATCAAATGATATGCTGCTCCCATAGCCATATTAAAAGCTGCCACTGACCTAACGGAAACGGTTTTTTGATCTTTAATACTCAGTTTGGTTTCTAGAGATGTTGGTATAGAAACAACTTCGGTATACCCTTCCAAGTTGACGGTTACAAGTAACTCTTCAGGCAAGGCTAAATTTTCTTCCTTGGCAGCAATTAGTTGAGGAGCCAATGCGAAAAATAAATCACTTAAACGAGTAACTAAGGTTTTTTCTTCGGTATCCGAATACCCTTTAATTGAGTTTTGCTGATCATAGAAACCTCTGTGTTGATTTCTCCATACTTCAGAGGCTAAACCGCACCATGATAGAGCTTTTCTTAGATCTGAAGCTATTACCCCGGCAGTTGACTCTTTTATCCCCAGCTCTTCACCATCTGATCTTTGCCATAGCTTTTTAGAAGGTTGATAAATTTTGATACGATGCCTTAATTCACCATCGTTTCCAACATACTTAAGGTAGCCAGCTTCTGTAAAAGGGTCTACATCTACTGCATCACAAAAGCGAATATAAGCATCTAGGTTTTTATAAAATGCTGTTACGGCTGTTGCGGACTTACCGTTGGCAACATATTGCTTAGCCATATCACAAAATTTACGAATATAAGGTATCCGGCTATCAATTTTTGTATGCCCTTTATTTTTCCTTTGGTATATTAAGTGGGAAACATCGAGTTCTCTTATTTTTTTATATTTTGTGCGCCCTGTAGGAATAGTAAAATGTATAGGCACAACATTTTTGGAGTTTCTTACATGGTTGGCTTTCTTTGAGCCTTTAGCAAGTGAGCTTTTTGCCATGTTACCAACCACCACTAATTTTGTTGTTTTTGCGTTTTGCTACACTTAATTGATTATCCCGTTTCTCCATGAAGCGAATATACTTTTCTGTGACGCTTGTGCAGTAGTGCCCCATAAGCTCGGCCAGCTCATCCATTAAATAGTTATAATCAACTCCTCGTTCTTTGTGTTCACTCCAAAGCCAATGAGTTGCATATGTTGCACGGCCGTCATGGATTCTATAGTACCAACTTGGATCTACTTCTTTAATTAGTTGTCGTAACGATGCAAAATGTTTTTCTAGAGTGTTCTCTGAGTATTGCTTGCCTTTGTTTGATATAAACAAGTAATCAGTTAAATCCGACTCTTCTCCAGACTCAATTAAATTGTTTCTTTTCTTTAGGTTTTTTCCACGCTTTATACTTTGTTTGTATTGCTCAAGCTCTTCGTAGAGGTCAATCGGAATTTCAATAATTCGAGGCTTAGCCCCTTTGGTTTTTGTTATTTTGATAGGCACAACTTCATTACCACTATAGTCCACATCACCGATTTCATGAGCTGGAAAGTGAGTGAGCTCATCAACACGAAGTCCTGCCTCAACCACTAATTTAAACATTAATGGAAAGGGCTTTGGTAAAAACTCTACATACTCATCAAATAACTTTCGGTGGTCAAAAGTCATCGGTTTTAACTTCTTATAAGCCGGTGTTGCATCTTTATTTGGAAACATCTTCATGATGTTTGATTGTTCATATACTCTCTTAGTACTTTTTTTGATGTGAGCTAGCTGGTCATGTTGATTAACGCCAGTATCAAATTCTTTTTTCTCATAGTGAGTAACAACATGCTGTTCACCTCGCTTTAAGTAGCCGAACCTTTGCATCCATTTGTAAAAACCAATAACTGTACCCATATAAGTTCTAGCTGTACTAAGAGCTAAAGCTTCATCGCCATTCGAGTTTGCATGACGACAATTTGCTGAAAGAAACTCTGCAAACTGCCAAGGAGCTCCTTCTTCTTCAATTTCTGTTAGGGTTTTATAGGATAAGGGTTCTGCGGGTATTTCGTGGCCGTCTTCATCATATTGAGAGTGCTGTGTTGAATCTAAATAACGGGTAAACATTAAGAGTGCTTTAGCAATAGTGTTTGTATCTTTAACAACAGCTTCCCCCCTCAATTTATACACAAGGTAGAGTGACTGTGGATAAACAACATTACCATCAGGTGCAATGATAATTTTTGTTCTTTTATAATTATGAAGAGGAGAAAGGTCAGTATTAAAAGTTACTTCGCCACTTTCTTTGTCAATTTGCTCTGAAAGCTTTAGCTTAGCTAAAACGTCAACGTCAATTGGAAGTAGCTGGTAATCATCGAAAAGTTCTGTATGTATTTCGTCTTGCGTATTTTCTATCACAAAACAACCCTCAATATGTTAGTCACATATTAAAGATAGTTTTATCATAAAAATTAGCCAAGGTTTTTTATCATAATTTTTTTCCAAGGGTAAATTTCTTTAACCCCCAAACACCAAATTCATCAGCTACTTTATGATCAACATCAGAAAGTAAGGTGAAGTTAAGTTGGTCACGCTCGCAAAATTTAGCTAAACGTTTAGGTTCGTCTGGAGAAATACCAAAAACAACAGTGTTTAGATTACTTAATTCACTTTTATTGTCACGTAGGGCTTGCGCTTGAACTGTACAACCAGGGGTCATCGCTTTAGGGTAAAAGTAAACCAATACCTGCTTCTTACCAATATAGTCTGCTAATGCAACCTTGTTTTCATTTTCATCTTTTAACGTAAATAATGGCGCAGTATCACCAATAGTTAAGGTGTTCATATTTATCCTTTCTTAAATAATTTTGTTTAAATAACTATACAAGCCCGTGAGTTGTTTCTTTTATACACCCTTGTACGCCAAATTGCTCGCAAAGTCGTAAAAAATCATTCTCAATATCATTAATGCTTATTTTTTGCGTTAATGCAATGGAAATACTCGCACTTATAATGCTAGTTTTGGGGTCTATTTCAGATTTCAATGAGGAAATATCGATTTTTCTTGTGGCAAAAAACGCAGTCATTGCCTTGAGTAGACCGGGTTGATCAGTACCGGTGTAATCCGCTTGATAATGTTCAACAAGGTCATAAGTTTTGTGACCAGAAGTGCGTTTCATCATTGTGATTAAATCTAGCGCATGAGCGACCATGGGAAGCCGAGTTTCAATCTTATTTATAGCACGGTTATCGCCATGCAAAAGCATTATAAACGTAAACTCTTGCCCGAATATAGCCATCCTGCTATCTAAAATATTACAGCCGCATTCACTTGCTAATTTAGTTAATTCGCTAACACAGCCTGTTCTATCAGAACCCATAGCGGTTAACACTAAATATTGAGACATTTATTTGCCTAGTCGGTGAAAAGGGAGATTATAACGTATCTAATTAATATAGCGTACCCATATAGGGAAAATAACCGTCACGAATCATAATAATAGGCTTGTGTTTGCAAAAACAGGCAAGTACCATGGTGCGCTAATAAATCGATGTGTTTTAAACTCAATATTTTTTAATGTTACAATTGAACCAATTACGCTTTAAACCATCAAATGAATACTATTATATACCCAAGTGGGATTTCTCAGGAGTTTTAATGAATCGCCAATTGTTTTATTTTTCTGTTATCAGCTTAACATTATCTGCATGTAGTAGTGTTGATAGTAAGCGGGCGCAGGGAGATTTTGATTATGCAAAAAAACAAGAGTCTAAAGAATTTGTTGTCCCTGAAAATTTGGATAAACCAACAAGAAAACAGCAATTTGCTATTACGAGTATTGTAAATACTCGAGGCCCTGTTGGTGAAGAGATGGATATCAGAGCGCCGTCTTTGGTATTGCCGCTAGCTGATTCTTCACGAACGATCCCTGAATCAGCGGATCCTATCATTTGGTTTGATAAAGTACTTGAAGATAGAAGCTTACTTACCTTTGTTAAAGATGCTCTTATTGGACAGTTAACTTCAGATGGTGTTAATTATAATACCGTTAATGTTGATCCTAAAAAGAATGATGAAGTAGGGGGCACGACTGAAATCATTGAATCGCAATGGTATCATCAAGAAGTTGAAACAGGTTGGTTGTTTAAAGAAATAGAACAATCTATCAGCATGCGCTTTCGTTATGAGTTTTACCTTAAACCACATGGCCGTAGTTTATCTTTAAAAGTTTCTTTAATTGATTATATGAAAACTGATATGCGTGGTGGTACTAAAACTATTGATCCTATTGATAAACAACGTGTTGAAATGGCGATGTTAAATGAAGTGATCGGACAAGTTGATTATAATTATCGCTTACAACAGCGAGAAAGTCGCTTAGTACGTGCGAACCAAAAACTGGTCACGATTAGTGAAAATAGAGCAGCCGAAAATGCCTATGCTGTTGAAATGAGTTTAGATAATTTATGGGATAATATGCCTATATTTTTCGAAAATCATGGTTTCACAATTACCGATTTAAATGAAAATGATAAAATTTATTATGTAGATTTTGTCAAACCAACTATGAGTCTTTGGGCTAGTATTTGGGGAGACGATCGACCTGTTATTGAACTAAATGATGCTAAGTATCAATTTGTACTTGCACCTATTGAAGACGATAGCCTAAGAACATCAGTGACTATTTATGATGCTAATGGTGAGCCTTTACCTTTATCAGTATTAGAACTGATATTTCCTGTGATGGAAAAAGGGTTATCTTTTAAAAATATTTACTAAAAATAGACTATTGCATATTAAAAAGCGCTGATGGTTCAGCGCTTTTTTTTTAAATTTAATTTTTAATTATTTTTAGTTTACGTAATATTACTTTTTAAACTGATCTTGCTTAATCGTCGGCATTTTATGCTCAGACTTATTTGTTCTTGGTAATGTTTCTTCTCGATCATTTAACGCTTTTTTACGCATTTTATGATTGGTGCTTTTATAGAAGGTACTGAAATTACCAATAAGTAAGGCAATCGTGACACCTATAATTAAAATCGCTAACCAATTTTCCATGTATTATCCTATGTATTTGTTATGCAAGATGCTATTGATAAGATCATCATAAGCTTTACTGAGTTTATTTTAGCAATGTCTCCAACAAAATAATGTTATTCAATCAATAAATTGTATTAACGTTATTGATGTAACGTTTAAAAATTACCGGTAAATGTTCAATTATAGTATCTTTGCCTGCGATATCGGTTTCTAATAATAAGTTTTGTAGTAACTCTATACTCAATATCGCTTGATATTGTTTAGCAAGTGGAGCGTAAGACAAATGCCACGGTTCTTCTGCTATACCACCTCGGAAACGATCATATGGAAAATAAAAACCATATTGTTCAGCATGCTCTACTAACCAAGATGACAGCTTAGCGAAAGGACCTGAAGCATCATACTCCCATGGCTCTAATTGTAATTTATCATCACCTAATAAATTGGGTGCATAAATATCAATATCACAGCCCCAATGATGCCTACTTCCACCTGGAAGAGCAGAAAATAGTAAGATAGCATTCATTATCTCAAATTCAGAAAGTTTATTAATATTTATTACTTTACCATCAATATCTTTAATGGCCGTTTTACCGGTAAATTTATTATTCCAAATTAACAATTGTCGTTCAAATGAGCGAAAGCCACTTGCAAGTTGTATTTCAATACCTGCTTTAGCTGCATGGTCTACTAATGCTTGGTAATCGTTTTGCATCAGTTTATGTATGCCTAATACTTTTGCATTAGCCGGTTTATCTGTATTAAGTGACGTAGCATTTTCAAAAAAATCGATATGTTGATCAGTTAAGCCAAGTGCTTGCGCTGAAAATTGACCACTTATTTTTTTATTAGTTACTCCAGGGCTCATAGCAGTCATTCAGTTTTATCTTGCAGTAATACTTGCTGTAAACAAGTATAATAAATATCACAAAGTTTTTCTAAATCCTCACATGTAACCGATTCATTGACTTGATGAATAGTTGCATTACATGGCCCTAACTCTATTACTTTTGCACCTGTTGGCGCAATAAAACGGCCATCAGAAGTCCCTCCTGATGTTGAAAGTTTTGGTGCTATACCGGTAACAGAGCTGACAGCTTGTATTACTGATGTTAGAAAATCACCTTTTTCATTACCCAGTTCGGTAATAAAAGGCTTGCCGTTAAATGTCCATTTTATATCGTAGTCTAATTGATGCTTATTGAGAATTGATTCAACTTGTTGAACAATAATTTGATCTGTTAACTCTGTACTATAACGTAAATTAAACAACGCAGTTAAATGCCCAGGGACAACATTAGTCGCACCGGTACCTGAATTAATGTTTGATATTTGAAAACTTGTGGCAGGGAAGTAATCATTTCCATTATCCCAATGATATTGACTGAGCTCTGTTAAAGCAGGCATTGCTATATGAATTGGATTGATAACATGTTCAGGGTAGGCAACATGTCCTTGTTTTCCTTTAATATCTACATCTGCCGAAATAGAGCCTCGACGACCATTCTTTATCACATCACCAACAAAATCGGTACTTGATGGTTCACCAACAATACAATAAGTTATTTTTTCATTTCGTGCTTCTAATGCATCAATAACACGAGTGGTACCATTAATAAAAGGGCCTTCTTCATCGCTCGTTATTAAGTAGGTGATAGCGCCATGATAGTGAGGGTAATCAGTAACAAATCGCTCTGTTGCCACAAGCATTGCAGCAAGACTGCCTTTCATATCTGCAGCACCTCGTCCATAGAGAACTCCATCAATAATGGTTGGCTCAAAGGGTGGTGTATGCCATAGTTCTAAATTTCCAGCGGGAACAACATCAGTATGACCTGCAAAACAGAATATAGGGTCACTTTCATTTAACGTTTTACCATCACGTCTAGACCATAAGTTAGTCGTATCTTCAAACACCATTGTTTCGTTAATAAAACCAAGCTTTGCAAGTCTATCTTTCATTAATTGCTGACAACCCGCATCTTCAGGGGTTACTGATGGGCGCGAAATTAAATCGATTGCTAGCTTGATCACATCACTAGTTTGGTCAGACATAAGGATCCTTGAAATATAAATAATTTACATAGCTATCATAGGTAATTTGCACAGGTAATTTGATATTTATTGGCAAATACTTTGGTAGAGTTCAGCTTTAAAGCCTAAGTGTAACTGTTGACTTGACTCATCAGATGACTCTATTAACAACAAAGGTCGCTTCAACAAAGTAGGTTGCGCAATAACTTGTTCAAAAGCGACTTCATCAGTGAGATTATTTTTAATATCATCACTTAAGTTGCGATAAGTCGTACTACGTTTATTCAGTAGAGTACTCCAATCATTAAGTTCAACAAATTTAGTTAATAGAGCCTCTGTCAGTGGCTGCTTTTTAAAATCGTAAAATTGATGCGCGATATTATTTGTTGTAAGCCATTTTAAAGCCTTTTTAACTGTATCGCAGTTATTGATTCCGTATAGTGTTAATTTTTTAGTCATAATAGTTACTAGTTGATTATCCTAATGTAAAATTGAATTGTAGCTGAAAAATTAATTATTCAATCACGTTGTAATCGTTTAATTTAAGTGTTTCGATTGCTGCCGAAATAGCCTCTTTTTTTACTAATATGTAGTCGGTATCAAATGTAGAAATAGCGAAAATGCTAATGCTTTCATTAGCCAGCAAAGTGGCAATGCGTGATAAAATTCCCGTTAACGAGAAATCTAATGGGCCAACAACTTCTAATGCTTGCCAATTAGTTTCAATTGCATCGCTATTAATTTTAATGTTTTCAGGTAAAACGATAGAGACTTCATTAAACGTTTTCGCAATAAAATAAATAGGTGCGGTAAAAACTTGATCGGGTATGTCACGCTCTTTAGATAAGCGATGAATAGTAAAAGATTCATTTAAGCGTTTTAAGGTTAAAGCCATTGTAAATCCATATTTTATTAAAGGCGTTATTATAACTATTTTTTAGTATGAACTCTAGCAAAGGACAAAATATTGCAGTAGTGATAACATCCACAAAACCTGTGGACATCTTTGTGTGTAATTATGTGGGTAAAGTTTAAAGTATTGATTGTAATGGGTTTAATGCTGTGTTTGTTTTTTAACACATCGTTAGTTTTCTCGATTGCGCTTCATTTGTGGATGTTATTAACGTTGAAAATGCAAGCTATAAAATAATTTTTTTAGTTTGTCATGCTAAGTTTATTTTCGAGTCACTTTTCCAGACTGTACATTAGTGCTATAGTTTAAATATGAATATATCTGTAATAGACCTCATTAAATTAGGTCAAAAATATTGTAAGCTTTGGCCTGAAAAAGCCGAATTAGCTCGGTATTTTTCTGATTATCGTGCGGTACAAAGTGCACGGTTTGTTTGTCGCTATTTCCCTGCATTGTCGTTATTTACTGTTATTATGCAGCTTTATTTTGCGTCTGGCTTTTTTAGTGGCAATGGTAATATCAATAATGCGATTAACGCATTACCCCAAGCTTTAGTGTATGGAATCTTTTTATTATCTATTCCTGTGCAAGCTTTAGTGATGTTAGGCGTTAAAGCGGATAAAATTTTACCTCCGCCTTTAGCATCTTGGTATCGGAGCGGATTAGAAAAAGCATTAACTCAAGGAAGTAATAAACACCTTAATGATTTAGCCACGTCAAACCCAAGATATATTGATTTAGCCCAATTGTTGCAGATTACTTACGCCTCTCGAAATACATAATTTTAGGTCATATAAGCGTTTTATCACTAATACTTATATTTTAATGAAAGAATAAGTATTATTTTTACTTTTTGTATAAACGTAAAATAAAGTCTGCCTGGCAAGTAAATTGATCTATTGCTTTAATTTGTGCCATTAATTCTTTTGAGGCTTTAAAGGCAAAGGGTGTCATCGCTAATAAGTTTAAGACATCTTCACTGCTGCTAAAGTGCATTGGGTATGTTAATTTCTGCTCTTCAATGAGCGTTAAATTTTCAATAGGACTCTTACTCGTGTCATGCTGGTTAGCTTGTTCATAAATAAGTTCTTTTAATTCAAATAGGTGTTTTTCAGCCGGGGTCACTGTTAAAAGGTAGCCGTTTTCACTAAGAATACGTGTAAATTCCGTTTCTAAAATTGGCGCATACACAGATACAAGCCAAGCAAAGTAATTATCACTAAAACTTAATTTAGATAATGTCCCTACACTAAAGTGGCAGGTCTTATAACGTTTAGCGGCAATTTTTATTGTTTCTTTGGCAATATCAACACCGTACACATTATTTGTACCATTTTTATGTTGATGAGTATAAAAACCTTCTCCACAACCCGCATCAAGTAAAGGCGCACTTGTATTGCCATATTGCTGATAAAGCTCAAGCATTTTATCAGCTAATGGTTGATAGAAACCTTTATCAAGAAAAGCTCTTCTGGCAACAACCATTGCTTTATTATCACCTGGCTCTTTTGAGTGTTTAAATTGCACAGGAAGCAAATTTACATAACCTTGTTTAGCCTGATCAAAACTATGTTTATTATCACAACAATAAGTTTTACCGATAAGAGATAATGGTTGCTGGCAAAGAGGGCAGAGGTATTTTTCTAATTGAGACATAGTTTACCTTTAGCATTAACGTATAATAGTTAATGCTAATATTTTATAGAAATATTTAGTGGTTAAAAGTAGACCAAATTGGTGCATGATCAGATGGCTTTTCTATACCGCGTAATTCATAATCAATATCTGATTCAATACATTGTTCACTTAAGCTTTGTGTTGCTAGTACAACGTCAATTCGTAAACCACGATTGTCATCAAAACCCCGTGAACGATAATCAAACCAAGAATATTTTTCAGTCTGTTCAGGATGAAGTTGACGGAAAGTATCAATAAAGCCCCAAGCCATTAATTTGGCTAACCATTCACGTTCTTCTAATTGAAATGAACATTTTCCTGACTTTAACCAACGCTTACGATTTATCTCACCAATACCAATATCTAAATCGAGTGGAGAGATATTGATATCACCCATCACAACAATTTTCTCATCTTTGGTGTGATGTTCATTTAAGTAAGTCATTAGATCTTGATAAAATTTACGTTTATAAGGAAATTTAGTTTCATGGTTAATATTCTCACCTTGTGGGAAATAACCATTTAAAACGGTGATCTTTTCGCCTATATCATTAGTGGTTTCTACCATGATCATTCGGCGTTGCGCTTCTTCATCATCAGTAGGAAATCCTTTTTGAACTTTTATTGCAGGTTTTTTACATAGCATTGCCACACCATAATGGGCTTTTTGTCCATGAAAATATACGTGATATCCCATGGCTTCAACCGCTTCAAGTGGGAATATCTCATCGTGAACCTTGATTTCTTGTAGGCCAATAATATCGGGTTGGTGTTTATCAATAATGGCTTGTAATTGATGAAGACGAGCGCGAAGGCCATTAATGTTAAAAGAGATAATTTTCATAAAACAGACTCAGTAAAAAATTTGTTGAATATGCTAACAGAAACTTTTTTTAAAAACCCTAATTATTACCTGATCTTACTATTTTTACTCAAAGATGTTTATTTTTTAACTTTTGTAATAGATTGTTACCGATTTAGTTTTTTTAAGCTATTGAGCTTTTTTGTATTATTGTTATAAACTGAAGGTATAAGTTATATTAAAAAATATTTTTAGAACCTTTTTTGATATACCTTATGAATGAAGTTAATAACTTGAATTACATTAAAAATAATTACAATGAATAAAACAAATAACTAATAGAAGGGAATACCAATGCAAAGACGTGACTTTATTAAACTCACTGGTGTCGGTGTCGGCGGGCTTGTACTGCCTATGTCGGGCATGGCTGTTTCAGCAGAACAATTATTAGACAAACCAATGGATGTCGTGTTTAAGAAAAAACTTGCCGATATAGCGCTCAATGCTGCTAAAGCGAAAGGCGCAACTTATGCCGATGTACGTATTGGACGGTATTTAAATCAATTTATTACCACACAAGAAAAGCGTGTTGATAACATAGTTAATACTGAGTCTGCTGGTATTGGTGTTCGTGTTATTGCAAATGGTACATGGGGGTTTGCTTCTACCTCTAATATGACACCAGATAGCGTAGCTAAAGCCGCTGAACAAGCGGTTGCGGTTGCTGTTGCTAATTCAAAATTTCAAACCGTGCCAGTACAATTAGCACCAGTTAAAGGGGTTGGTGATGTTACTTGGAATACACCAATCACAAAGAATGCATTTGAAGTACCTATTAAAGATAAAGTTGATTTATTGCTGTCAGTAAATGATGCAGCCATGACGAATGGTGCTAATTATATTACGTCAGTGCTATTTCTGGTTAATGAACAAAAATATTTTGCTTCTACTGATGGCTCTTATATTGATCAAGATGTACATCGTTTATGGGCACCATTTTTTGCTACTGCTATTGGCGAATCAGGCTTTAAGCAACGTACAGGTTTAGGTAATCCTGTTGGTATGGGGTTTGAGTACTTAGACGGCAAAGAAGAAGATAAAATTCGTATTTCTGGTGCTAATGTTGGTTATAAAAATTCTTACGATATACTCGAAGATGCTGCTGAAGCAGGTAAACAGCTCAAAGTTAAGCTGAAAGCTAAATCAGTTGAACCAGGAAAATATGATTTAGTGTTAGACCCTGCGCATTTAATGTTAACTATCCATGAATCAGTAGGCCATCCATTAGAGTTAGACCGAGTATTAGGTTATGAAGCTAACTTTGCTGGAACAAGTTTTGCTACTTTAGACAAATGGAAAAGTGGCAAGTTTAATTATGGCTCTAAAATAGTTAATTTAGTAGCAGATAAAACACAACCTTATTCATTAGGGAATGTCGGCTTTGATGATGAAGGCGTTAAAACCAAAGAATGGGATCTAGTTAAAGATGGTACGTTAGTCAATTACCAAGCTACTCGCGATCAAGTACATATGATTGATCAAAAAGAATCACACGGTTGTTGTTATGCACAAAGCTGGCGTGACGTGCAATTTCAACGTATGCCTAATGTATCATTAAAACCAAACAAAGAAGATATTTCAGCAGAAGATGTTATTAAAGATGTTGAAAATGGTATTTATATCGCAGGTCGTGGTTCGTTCTCAATTGATCAACAACGTTATAACTTCCAGTTTGGCGGTCAATTATTTTATGAAATTAAAAATGGTAAAATTACTGAACAAATTGAAGATGTTGCTTATCAATCGAATACGCAGGAGTTTTGGAACAGTTGTACGCAGATGGCAGGAAAATCGGATTACAGAATAGGCGGTTCTTTCTTTGATGGTAAAGGTCAACCTTCGCAAGTGAGTGCAGTATCTCACGGTTGTCCAACGACACGTTTTAACAATATAAACGTGATTAATACCGCACGTAATGTGTAGTCGTTAATTCGATACACAAAGCAAAATAATTTAAAGAAGGAATATGTAATGACTATTTTATCAGAGCAACATGCAAAAACATTGCTTACTAAAGTTTTAAAGTTTTCAAAGGCAGATGAATGTGAGTGTAATTTAGATGGCCAAGTTGGTGGCAATATTCGTTATGCACGTAACACTGTCTCTACCGCGGGTGAGCAAAGTGATTTAACACTTTCAGTTCAGTCTACTTTTGGACTTCGTACCGGTGTTGCGACTATTAATGAGTTTGATGATGCTTCAATTCAAAAAGTAGTACAACGCTCGGAAGAGTTAGCTAAATTAGCACCAGAAAACCCAGAAAGAATGCCTGTTTTTGGTCCGCAAAAATATAGTAAACCAACAGGTTTTTTTGATTCAACAGCTAATGTTACTCCTGAAGATAGAGCACAAGCAGCTGAAAACAGTATTAAACCCTCAAAAGCGAATAAATTAGTCTCTTCAGGTTTTTTACAAGAAGGTACTAGCTTTACTGCAATCATGAATAACAAAGGTTTGTTCGCTTATGACAAATCAACTAATGTCGATTTCACGGTAACCATTAGAACTGAAGATGGTAAAGGATCGGGTTGGGCAACGAGCGATTACAGTGATGTGAGTTTACTTGATACTAAAAAAACTTCAGATGCGGCTATTAAAAAAGCATTAGGTTCGGTTGATGCTAAAGAAATGGAGCCAGGTAAATATACGGTAATTTTAGAGCCTGCCGCGAGTGTGCAGCTACTAAGTAACATGTTTGGCAGTATGGGACAGAGACCAGCAGATGAAGGCCGTAGTTTTTTAAGTAAAAAACAAACTAAAGATAGTGAAGGTAACTTGGTTGGTGCAACGAATAAATTAGGTGAGAAGCTTTTCGATGAGCGAGTTCATATTTATTCAGACCCAATGCACCCTGAAGTACCAACACCACCTTTCTCTGGTGACGGTTATAGTGTGAGTAAAACTGACTGGGTAAAAGATGGCAAAATTATCAATATGCCAAATTCTGCTTATTGGGCTAAAAAAACGGGTGTTGAATATAAACCTACAGCTTATGCGGGTTCAGGTATTTTTGGTGGTGCAGCACAGTTTATTATGGCCGGTGGTGATGAAAGTCTTGAAGAGATGATCAAAAATACACGTCGAGGGGTATTGGTTACTCGTTTATGGTATATCCGCGCTTTAGACCCACAAACCTTGCTTTATACTGGTTTAACGCGCGATGGTACTTTTTATATTGAAAACGGCAAAATTAAGTATCCAATTAAAAATTTCAGATTTAATGAAAGTCCTATCGTAATGTTAAATAATATCGAAGCATTAGGTAAGTCAGTGAGAATAAATGGCTCTATGGTACCACCTATGAAAATTCGTGATTTTACCTTTAGTAGTTTATCTGACGCGGTATAAATCTATTTCATTATCGTAAATATGCTGAATTAACTTCAAACCTTGGTTTATTGTTTGAAGTTAATTCAATTCTAGTAAGAAGAGTTTATATTCTTTACTATCATCTTCTAATAACGCTAATTTTTTTATTATGAATAGACGCTATTTTCTAAAATCACTTTCTGCACTTACAGGTATTACAGCCTTAGGAAAGGTACCTTTAGTATTATCAGCGCCTTATTTTGATTTTTACTTCACCCGTTTAAGTTATGAATCGGGAGATTGGGAGGTTGATGAGCGAATGCCTGCCAATGTTTTAAATTCGCTGATTGAATACACAAGTTTACGAGTTGATATAAAAGAACGAATTGTCCCGTTATCTGATCCCATTATGTTAACCGCACCATTTTGTTATTTAGCGGGCCATCGGTTAGTACAATTTAATCATGAAGAAAAACAAAATTTTAAACGTTATGTAGAAAATGGCGGCTTCGTTTTTGTTGACGATTGTAATCATGATATTGATGGCATGTTTGCACGTAGCTTTGAACAACAAATGAGGGAAATTTTTGGCGAGAACTCATTAAACAAAATACCAAATGACCATGCTATTTACTCTTCTTTTTTTAAGTTTGATGGGCCGCCTCGAACATCTATTGAGCTGAATGGCTGGGGAGACGATCTAGTGCATGATTATCTAAAAGCGATTGAAGTAGATGGCCGAATTGGTGTGCTTTATAGCAATAAAGATTTAGGATGCGAATGGGATTATGACTTTAGAAATAAGCGTTGGTTAAAAGTTGATAATACACGCTTTGCCGTCAATATTGTTATGTATGCAATGACAGCTTAACCGTACAACAATGGATGAAAGAATGAACGAACAAGAGATTACCGCGACATTAGATAAACTTTCTCAAGTCATCGATGAAGTTGGAAAAGTAATTGTTGGCCAAAAGAATGTGATGGAAGAGTTGCTAATCAGCATTTTAGCAGGAGGGCACTGCTTACTTGAGGGTGTACCAGGCTTAGCAAAAACGTTAATGGTGAGTTCATTAGCGCAAACATTAGAACTAAACTTTAATCGCGTGCAATTCACACCTGATTTAATGCCGAGTGATATTATTGGTACCGAAATATTAGAAACAGACCATAGCAGTGGTGAGCGTTTTTTTAAATTTCAAAAAGGACCTGTTTTTACCAATATTTTGTTAGCGGATGAAATCAATCGTACACCACCGAAGACGCAAGCCGCACTCCTTGAAGCAATGCAGGAAAAGAGTGTCAGTTATGGTGGGGAAAGCCATGCCTTACCTAAACCATTTTTTGTTTTAGCAACCCAGAATCCAGTTGAGCAAGCAGGCACTTATCCTTTACCAGAGGCACAATTAGATCGTTTTTTAATGTTTATTCGTGTGGGCTACCCAACTCAAGCCGAAGAAGTAGAAATATTAAAAAGAACCACAGGTAACGCAGAATCTACCTTAACACGCGTATTAAAAGGTGAAGAGTTACTCGTATTGCAACAACTTGTACGCTCAGTTGAAGTATCTGATACTTTGCTTGATTATGTGAGTGCACTTGTTAGAACAACAAGGCCCGATTCAAGCGATAATGAGCTTGTTAAGTGTGATAAAGTTAACTCGTTTGTACGTTGGGGAGCAGGACCTAGAGCAGGGCAAGCATTAGTACTATGCGCTAAAGCTAAGGCATTATTGTCAGGACGTTATGCGATGACTTTAGCCGATCTTATTTTTGTTGCCCCTGCTGTTTTACGGCATCGAATTTTACTTAATTTTCAAGCTGAAGCTGACAATGTATCAACAGATGATGTAATTAGTGATTTATTATTAAGCGTTCCAAAACCTACTAGTCCGTTAGCATAGGTTGGGTTTAAGTTATTACAATGCATGAATTTGTTGATCCCAAAACATTATCTCGAATTAAAGACCTACCTTTAGTTGCTAAAACCTTAGCACAAGGTTTTTTACATGGCCTACATACTGGTACTCAACGAGGCGTTGGCATAGAGTTTAGCCAATACCGTGTTTATGAGCCTGGTGATGATCTGTCTCGAGTTGATTGGAAGCTGTTTGCTCGTTCTGATAAGTATTTTGTCAGAGAGGCTGAGCGGGAAAGTGACATTAATGCTTGGTTTGTCTTAGATACCAGTGCTTCAATGTTACAAAAATCTCAGTTCAGCTCAAATGAAAATTCATGGCATAAACTTGATTATGCGCGTTGCTTAGTAGCAACGGCTGCTTATCTTGCCCAAAAGCAAGGTGATAATGTTGGCTTTTTATCCTTAGATAACGATAATCAAACGTTTCTTCCTGCGTTATCTGGCGAACGTCATTGGCAAAAAATTCTTCTAGGATTAACGCGCTTAAAAGCACAAAACACTTTTCCTACGCTTGAACATGTTATGAATCAATTAGGTCGTGTACAAAGAAACGGCATTATTTTTGTTATTAGTGACTTTCATCAGCAAAGTGATGAAATTGTTGAGCTGGTAGGGCAACTCAGTAATACCAGAACTGACGTCGTTACTATTCAATTAAGCTGTGATGATGAGGAGCTATTTCCTTATAAAGGTGCGATTCGATTTGAAGATTTAGAAACTAAGGAGCAAGTGTTAGTTTCGGCAAATCAAGTTAAAGAAAAGTACTATGTTGAAAAGCAAAAATATCAAACGGACTTGCTGAATAGATTAACCAAAAACAAAGTGAAACACTTTATTGCTAATATAGATGAGCCGCTTGATCAAACCTTATTTGATATTCTAACGATGAGAAATAAGGCTGTTATAAAATGACATTTCCTTCAATAGCCTACTGGTTTGTACAATCGCCTTGGATGCTACTTGCGCTTTTGAGTTTACTTGTACCGTTAATTATTCATTTATTCAGTAAAAGTAAGGGGAAATTAGTCCCTTTTGGTAATATTCGGTTAATTCAATTAAGTAAACCGGTAAAAATGAATGAAATACGTTTAGTTGAGCGCTTATTATTATGTTGTCGTTTACTTATGCTGTTTTTTTCGGTGCTATTGTTAGCTCAGCTTTATTACGATGAGAGAAGTAATACTGATGGCGCTACTGAAGGTAATATCTTAATTACTAATGATTGGCTAAATAATGCCACTGAAGCGGAATTAAAGACCTTAGCATTAAAAGCTGAAAATGTGCCTACTTATCTTTTATCAGCAAGGGTTGAACGATTAACCAGTGATAAAATTGTTACTTGGAAAAATACGGTCACCAATACTAATAAAAGTAATTATTTAAAAGAAAGTAAGCAACAAAATACTTGGTTACTTGTTAATAACTATGCCAAAACTTTACCTAATAACGTAAATATCAAGGTTTATACTACTAATCGTTTATCACAATTTATTAACGGTAAAATCTATTTTCCGGATAATATTACATGGAATATTAAGCACTTATCTGAAGATGAAATCACTAACTCAATGGAGTCATTAATCAATAAAACACTATCAGTAGTCGTCATTAGTGATAAAAGTAATAGTGAATATTTACCGGCGTTAAAGGCTGTTCTTTCTATTATTCAAACGACTAAGCTTGAGAACTTAGCCTTTAGTTTCCACCTTTCTGATGAACTTAACGATGAACTATTTCAAGATGAGCAAGCTAAAGATGATTTACCTAAAGGTAACTCTCTTGAATATGAACCATCCAAAAGTGATCAGCTTCATAATAATATTACAGGCAAGTATGATTCGATTTTATATTTAAGCTCTGCGCCAATTCCTTTGTTTATTAATCAAGAAGTTCGAAAAGGAACAAGCTTAATTGCTGATATAACGCATGCAAAAGATCCTACTGTGACTCATTTGGTGAACTGGGATGAACTTGTGACAAAAATAACGTTTCCATCAGAATTGATGTCACTATTGCTAGATGAAGCAATAAAAGATCACCGAATGCAGCAACAGTTAAGCGATGAACAAATAACGAGTCAACTTGTCCATGAAAGCTCTGCTATTGCAGCGTCCTTAGGTGATAAAGATGATTATAAAGAACAAACTAATAAAGAACACTATGCAAGTAAGTATACGGAATCATTTAAAAACGAATCAATGACTCAATTATTGATTATACTGTTAGTGCTTTTCTGGTCGCTTGAGCGCTTGTTAAGTGAAAAATTTCGAAAAGCGCAGGAGGAAAGTACGCTAACTAAGGCGTTTAACTCAGATAATGTCAGTCATTCTAGTGACATGCTTGTTACTCAGACATTGAGAGGTAAGGATAATGTCTGATAATAATAACGCAGAAAATTCGATTAACGTTCAACTTAATGCTGTAGTGAAACAACTAAAAGTTAGATGGCATTGCTATACTGTGGTTAATTTTTTGCCATGGCTAATAGTATTGTTAACTATGGGGTTTTACATAAACATACCTATTATTTTACTCATTATAATAAGCACATTAACTCTTATTTTAACTATTTGGATAAGAATTAAATCTTCAAGTTATCAACAACTAACGTTAAGTAATTTATTACAGCATTTAAACCGGCTATACCCTGAACTACAAGAAAGTGCACAACTCGTTACTCGAGATGACGATTCACTTTCAATATTACAGACATTACAAAAACAAAAAACAATTAGCAATATTGAACTTTTATTAAGCGATAACCAGGGTGCAATTTACCCTAAAATATCTTATCAAAATAGTATTGTGTCATTTGTTTGTGCGATGATAATTTTACTATTAATGTATTTTAGTCATCTATGGTTACCATTACTGACTGTAAGCGAGAATGACGCTATTAAGGTAACTGTTGTTAGTAAAGATAAAATGGCAGAGACTAGCCAAACACTTTTATTGACACAACATGAAGTCCTTATAACACCACCAGGTTATACCAAGTTACAAAGCCGCCAGCAAAATGATTTAAATGTATCAGCTGTTGAGGGCTCAATTCTGCGTTGGCAATTAGCTTTAACTACCACTGTCGATAATGTTTTCATTGAATTTTCAGATAATCAAAAATTATATTTTACCAAAGAAAGCCAAGATTTTTATAGCCTAGAAAAATCCGCTGATTATACCAGTGTTTATCGTTTGGGCATTCTCGTTAACGGCGTTGAGACCTTATTACCTGAGGTTTATACTTTAACAATAGTTAAAGATCAAAAAGCTAAAATCACTATTATTAGCCCGAAAAAAACGATTACTGAAATTGCGACACAAGATCATACTGACGTGTTGACACAGGTTAAAATAACCGATGATTATAATGTCGCTAAGGTTGAAATATTAGCTTCTATCGCTAAAGGCTCTGGTGAGTCGGTTAAGTTTAGAGATCAAACTTTTAATTTTGATTCCACTGACGTAATTGACGGGGTTGATCATTATTATATTAATTGGCAGTTAGAAAAATTGGGTATGGAGCCAGGTGATGAACTTTATTTTACTGTCAAAGCATGGGATAACCGTCAACCAACTCCGCAAATAACACGGTCAATAACAAAAATAATACGTTGGCTTGAAGATGAAGATCAGGCTGTGATGTTTGACGGTGCATTGCTTGATTTTATGCCGGAATATTTTAAAAGTCAGCGACAAATTATTATTGAAACCATTGAGCTTATAAATGATAGAACAGAGTTAACTACGGAACAATTTGTTGAAAAATCAGAGTTATTAGGTATTGCTCAGCGTGAGTTGAAAGAAAAGTATGGCCAGTACTTGGGTGATGAAGTAGAAGATGGCGGCGGTAGCCATGCCATGAGTCATGAAGCTAGTGAGCAAGTTTCGAGTCGAGTAGAGAGTGTCACGAATCAAGATAATCATGATGAATCAGAAGAACATCATCATGCTCCTGAGCATCACCATGAAGAAGCAGGACACCATGCCAGTGATGATTTTGCAATGAAAGGCTTTGGTACAGATAAATCAGGTAGTAGTGAGGTTATTAGTCAATTTGGGCACAATCATGAAGAAGCAGATATTGGTATTATGGCACGCCAAGACCCTAAAGCTTTAATGAAACGTTCTATCACTAATATGTGGCAAGCAGAGTCGCACTTAATGTTATCAGTACCTGAAAAAGCGCTTCCTTATGAAGAAGAAGCATTAAAGTATTTAAATATGGCAAAAAAAGCAGAGCGTATTTATGTTAAACGCCTTGGGTTTGAACCACCACCGGTGACTGAACAGCGGCGATATCAAGGTGACTTGGATGATATTTTAAGCTATCGACACCATCAAACCATAGATTTAACTGATAATGAAAAAAATCAGTTAAATAAATTTTATCGTTTATTAAATAGATTGCTAAGTCGTGTGAACAATAAGGTGCCAACGTCAAAAGAAATGTTGCTCTCAAATACAGAGCGACAACTTGTTAGCAATGTAAAAAAGCAACTTGAAGCGTTACTTGATAAACGCCCTGTATTGATAAAATATGTCGCTATTATAGAGCGAATATTACTCGCTAATAGTTTTACACTTGATAATTGTCAATTGTGTTTACCTGACTTAGCAGAAAAAATTTGGCAATTACTACCTGAGCCTAATGCAAAACCCCAAGTATTGAGAAAGCCTTACCTTACTACAGATGCTTTAACTCAGCAGTACGCTGAATTTTTGTCGGTACAACCATGATTTTTAATATAACGGAAAACTTACAGTTAGCTCTTCCAAGCCATCTTATCGCTATTGAATATGGGCTTATTATGCTGAGTTTTATTACCTTAGGTATCACAGTGTTTACAGCTTATAAACGCTTACATTATTCACGCCGTTTTTTTGTGATTGTTTTACTTAATATGCTCTCATTTTGTGCAATTATTGGCTTGATCAGTGATATAAAAATAAAAACGCAAACTGAAATGTCAGCTGTGTTATTAACCTATGGAACGAGTCAGCAACAAATTGAATCAATACCTAAGGATAATAATACACAGATTTTTCTTTTATCTTCGCTACCCAATTGGCAAGCTTCGTTAGATTTATCTACGTTAACTAAACCGTTGCTCATTGATAATGTGGGTGAAATATTGTTATATCAGCCTCAGATTACTCAGTTAAGTGTTTATGGCGATGGCTTGGCGACACCAGAGTGGCAAATATTGAATAGCTTGATTAATTCAACAGCGCATGAAAACTTAAGTAAACAGCAATTTAATGTTAATTTTTATCCTTCAAGTATTCGAACTGGCCCAGTAAAACTTAACTGGCCTAAACAATTAGTACTAGGCCAACCTTTCTATATTTCTGGAACATTCAGAGCACAAAAGCAAGATGAAGAACGAATTTTTAAAATAAGTTTATCAAATACTTATGATGAAGTTGTTGATGAATTTTTAATTAAACATAATGAACGTTTTAATTTATCGGCTTCGTTAAAAAGCCAAGGTTTATTTACGTATCAGTTGAAAGTTTTCGATGATGATCAAACGTTGCTAATGTCAGAGCCGGTATCATTTAGTGTTACTTCAGCTGAAAAAATAAAAGTTGTTATTAAGCAGTCGGCAGCTTCTTTTGAAAGTAAACATTTAAAAAATTGGTTAGCAGAGCAGGGTGAAGAAGTATTAGTTTTTACACAAGTGAGTAAAAATAAACATATTCAGCAAGTTGTTAATGCGACGACTGATGTAGAAGTTATATCTAAGCCAAATAAGGGAGATAAAAGTACTGTAAACATAATTGACAAAGAGTTTACAAGCATTTTATTGAAAGATACTGACTTACTTTATATGGATGGTCGTGCAGTTTTATCCTTAACGCAGGAAGAAAGTACACAAGTTGAAATGGCTGTAAAAAATGGCCTAGGTTTAATTATTATTGTCGATGATGAATTACTGTTATCTTCTAATGAAGTGTTAAGTCATTCATTATTAACGCGTGTTTTTTCACAAGAATCATGGCCATTAAGTACAAAAGTGAATCAAGGGTTAACCACTATACCGCGTTGGTTACATAGCCAAGAAGAGCATACTTTATCCTATACCAATGCAATTTTACCTAAAGTTAACGGTGAGGTGCTTGTTGAGGGCAATGACAGTCAAACGTTGGCGATTGCACATAATTACGGTTTAGGCACGGCGACTTTCTCATTAATTAATAGCAGTTACCAATGGCTAACCTCTGATAATAAAAGTCATTATAGTCGCTATTGGCAGCATATTATTGAAAATACTGCGCGTTCAGCGCAAGAGTCAGGATGGCAAAAATCACCTATTGAACAGATTTATTTTCAAGGTAATACACAACCAATGTGCGCGCAACTAAATGGAGATGATATCAGTGACTTACAAGTTGAAAATATTAATTTATTACCGTCAGTTGTTCTCGATTCTGCTTATTGTGGCGTGTATTTAAGTGATTATTTAGGTTGGCATAACTTTACTCTTAAGAATGAAAAGACGGATTTAAATCAAGTTAATATGAGTACATCATTACAAAATAATATACGCTCAAATAGTCAATCAGTTTTTGTGTATTCACAACGAAATTGGCTAACTTGGCAACAATTATTGAAGCATGAAGCGAGTCATTTAGCACATAAAAACTCATCAAAAATAGCAGACAAAGTCAGCTACTTACCTATTGATAAATTGGCGTTTTGGTGGTTATTGTTTATCAGTTCATCTTTATTGTGGTACGAAAGAAAAATATTTTAAATTTTTATTAAATTAATACTAAAGCTTTACATTTTTGGGTCGATAACTTCTTTACATAACATTATTTAATCAACAACTTTGTTAAATTTAAATTTTTAATTATAGTTTTGTAAAGAAGAGATAATCCTTTGGCTGTAAACGTTGTAGATGACACAGTTAACACTAATTCGGTAGCTTCAAAGCCTTTATTGCATGAATTGCAATTAGGTGAGCAGTTAAACGAATGTGTGCATCAGTCAAGACGTTCCGACTTTTCTTTAATGTTAGCGATGCTTTGTGATGATGTTAGAGAGCAAAGCCAATTTATCTTACCAAAGTCTGCACCAATCGATGGTACGTCAACAGATATCAAAGAAGTTAACAATAAAACGTTAAGAAAACATTTTGATCTGCCAGATGAAGCACCGTTAGCATTAAAAAACATGCAACAAATTAATCGCTATAACCAAAGCCAATTGATTATTGATAATGATTTAGCTTGCTTGCATTTATCTAATGCTATATCACCAAATCCACTTGCGTTTCGTGATGATAAAAAACATATTGAGAGTAATATCTTAACTAACACGAATTTGATCTGCCAAGAAAAACATGCCAATAAACAAGAAGGGCAAGTGATGAACAAGCCGTTAAATATGGATGTTGATGGTTGGTTGAAAGCGGTTCAAAATTCAGTTGTTGAATCAAGCTTAGTTAATGTAGCAGCTTAAGATCTCATATTTTAAATAACTCTTAAATCTGCGTTACCTCTACTTAAGTTAAAACTTAATTGATGAGTCTGAAAATTAGTAGTTTTATTTTCTAACAACTCTTATGAATGTTCGTCAATTGCTCACTTATCACAACATTGTTTAAATTTTTTGCCTTTTTTTATTGACCAGGCAGTAGGGTAATTATTGCAAGGGCATAAATCTTTTCGTTTTATTTGCTTTAGTTCGCTATGTTCAATAATTTCACCATCGATATAACGCCATTGTAAGTTTTGTCTTTCTTCAGCATTATTCTCTAAGGTAACGGGGTTTGATGAAACATGCTCTAGAATAAAGCGTGAGTTTTCTCTTAATTCACACAGAGTATTATTTGTTATATAAAAAGCTGAAAATTCAACAAATTGATCAGAATATTCATTATATATTGTATTTGAATTATTGTTGATTGCATGAATTTTAAGTGCTATCCATGTACAAGACTTCCCCCAATCATTAATTTCTTTCACCGACTGTGAAGCTTGGCTTATTTTGGCGTAAGTGTCATAAATGTATTGACCATTTCCCAAGGCATAAGCACTAAAGCGTGAGCGCATTAATTGTTCAGGGTCTTCAGGATATATTGCTTTTATTTCATTATTTTCAATAAAAACTTGGCAGCAATTAGCAAAGCTTTTTTCTGAGCCGCAAAAACAGGGATTATTAGTTAACATAGAGGACTACACATACAAAAAATAGGACTTTAGTGATTAATGAATTAGGATTCGTTTTATTATAGCTTTTATTGTTGTTAACCTTAACTTGGTTTTCGTGTTATTTAGCGAGTTTTATCGCAGAAACCAGGCTACTGGTGGTTTTCCCTTACACTTTCGCAAAAAATTACAATACTCTATTCTCCTATGAGTATTGATCAATTCCTATTTGATTAGTATAACTGTGAACACGTGAATAAATTAATCCAATATATTAATTCTTACTCTCAAATTAAGAGACTATAACTTTATGAAATTAAACTTAATAGCGGCTGTTTTAAGTATTTCTTTAGTTGCTTGTGCAAGCACTGAAGATACTACAAAAACTAGCTCAACTTCGTTAAAATCGCCTGCCACTGTTTTATCACCTACAAGCAATAGTGGCGATGTAACCAATAATAATGAAGTTATTACATTAAAAAAAATCACATTAGAAAAAATCATGTCAGATCCTGACTGGTTTGGACGTGCGCCTGAATCTTGGTATTGGGGTGATGATAGCAATACCATTTTCTATAAACAAAAACAGTTAGGTAACCCGCTAAGAGATCTTTGGGTTAAAAATTTAGGCTCAGGCTCACAAGCACAGCAAGTTAGTTTATCTGAGCTACATAAAGTTGCAGACAGCAATGCAAAAAGTAATAGCGATGGTAGTCTTGAGATTTATAGCTTTGAAGGTAATGTTTTTGTTAAAAATGTTGCGACTAAATCAGTAAAACAGATTACGTATACTTCTGCCAATGAAAGCGATGCGTTATTTTTAACTAACGGAAAAATCGCTTACCGTATCGACAATGTTTTTTATGCACATGACTTAGTCACCGGGCAGGTTGTTGAATTAGCTAACTTACAAATGGCTGAAAAACCTAAAGGTATTGAAGCACCTACAAGTTACTTAGCTAAAGAACAGCATAAACTGATTAACTACATTGCATTACAGCAACGTAATGGCGAATTAAAAGAGCAACAAAAAGACAGCTTAACAGCACAAAACACGACAGTGACACAAACCAAATATTATTTTGGTAAAGATAATCAAGTAAGCCACGCAAGCTTGTCGCCAGCGGGTGATAAATTATTTGTGAGTATTACTGAGGCTAAATCAAGCCGAGATGATTCGGATATTATGCCAAACTATGTTACTAAAGATGGCGTGATTGCCGCTGAAAAAGTACGCGCTCGTGTGGCTAATAACCGTCAGTATAAAGAAGAGCTATTTTTTATCGATTTAAAAGCAGGTAAAAAAGTGGCGTTGAACTACGAATCACTGCCTAATTTTGATACTGATGTGCTTGCAGCAGTAAAAAAAGAGAACTATGCACGTGAAGGAAAAACCTATAAAAGTAGTAAAACGGCTAGAAATATTCATTTATTACAAATGTGGTTTCCTGTTAAATGGAACGACGATGGCAGCCAAGTTGCTTTAATGTTAGAAGCTTGGGACAACAAAACTCGTTGGTTAGCTACTGTTGATTTTGAAAAAGAAGCCTTAGTTAATCAGCACGAGTTACAAGATGATGCTTGGATTAACTGGAGCTTTAACGAATTTGATTGGGTAGGAAATGACGCGCTTTACTATTTATCAGAAGAAAGTGGTTATTCTCATCTTTATTACAAAACGTTAAATAATGGTAAAACTAAACAGCTAACGTCGGGTAAATTTGAAGTAAGTGACGTTACTCTAACAAAAGACCAAAAACGCTTTATTTTTAAAGCCAATAAAAAACATCCTGGTATACATGAAATTTACCAAGTTGATTTGGCTAACAATGTTACGGCATTAACAGATCTTGGTGGTCAAAATAGCTATGCTTTAAGTCCTGACGAATCTGCATTGCTTATTGAACATTCTAGCTTAACTATGCCGCCAGAATTATATGTTCAATCATTAACGTCAAATGCACCAGCTACACAAATAACGCATACCGTTTCTGATGAATTTAAAGCTTTACCATGGGTTGCACCAAGTATTGTGGCTATACCGTCAAGCAAGCAAAAAGAGCCGATTTACTCGCGTGTTTATTTACCTAAGAATTATGACAAAACAACTGAGAAAAACCGCGCAGTAATGTTTACGCATGGTGCTGGGTACTTACAAAATTCTCACCTTGGTTGGTCTGGTTATTTCCGTGAATTCATGTTTCATTCAATGTTAGTACAGCAAGGCTACGTGGTTATTGATATGGACTACCGTGCTTCAGCAGGTTACGGCCGAGATTGGCGTACTAGTATTTATAGACATATGGGAAAAGTTGAAGTTGAAGATATGCGTGATGGTGTTAACTGGATTGTTGACAATGCTAACGTAGATGCTAAGCGTGTAGGCACTTATGGTGGGTCTTATGGCGGGTTCTTAACATTAATGTCAATGTTCACAGACCCTACGTTATTTGAATCTGGCTCAGCTATTCGTTTAGTATCAGATTGGGCTTATTATAATCATGGTTATACGTCTAATATTTTAAATACTCCTGAAGATGATGCCATTGCTTATGAGCGTAGTTCACCTATTTATTTTGCCGAAGGTTTAACTAAACCCTTATTAATTAACGCACCAATGGTTGATGATAATGTGTTTTTTGAAGACACTGTTCGTTTAGTTCAACGTTTAATTGAATTAGAAAAACAAGACTTTGAAACGGCTATTTATCCGGTTGAACCACATGGTTTTGTACAACCGAGTTCATGGTTGAATGAATACCGTCGTATTTATAAGTTGTTTGAAAATACATTATAAAGATAAATTTATAATGAAAACCAATTAGCTAAGCTAAATTAGTTAAACCCAATTGGATAAGATAAGTAGTTTATAAAGCTTTTTAGCGATCATCAGTGGTTGCTAAAAAGTTTTTTTTAAACAAAATAATTATTTAGAAAAGAAGATCATACGTGAATTAAAAGCGTTAGGCTTTTGGCGTAAAAGGTGAGTTTATTTCACTAATCGATAGTAATGGTTTTAAAACGAAAGAAACGTAAATATATCACCGTAAATACTAACCCACCAATCGCGCCCCATAAATGCGCATCAACAGCAACACTCGCTTCAATTAAATCACTGACATCGGTACTAGCACCATAAATTTGTTCGTGAGCTATTTTCATAAAAACGCCGATAAAAAGTAAATAACCTGTTTTATCTTTTGCAGCAATATCCATTATCGCCCCAAACACAAATATGCCATGTAATACGCCAGATAAACCAACATATTGTATTAATGACGGTGAGCCATAATAAATACCCATACTGGTAATGAAGGCGCAAAAAGTAAATAAAGCACAATAATTTTTAATGGTGTAGAAACGCCCATGTAATGCCCAAAGCATAACTAGTGCGGCTAGGTTGAGCAATAAATGATAACCGTTAGTGTGTAATAAATGTCCTGTGAATAATCGCCATATTTCTCCTTGGGCAATTAAGTTTCGGTGATAAACGAATACCTGAGTAACAGAGTCATTAATGAAAAATTCAGCCGCAAAAGCAAAAATTGAAATAACAGCAATAATTAATACTATTAACGAGTGCTGTTTCGAAAATGGAAAAGAACTTAATTTCATTTATGTTGATGCTTTAGGCTGAACTCATTGAAAGTTGAGTATACAATGTCAGCCTATTAATTTTAAGATTCTTGATGTTTTTATTTTATGGCCAGAAATTTATGCACACAATGCCAACGCCCCACAAGCGCTTGTATTTGTCGTTTTATCATAGAAACACACAATAAAACGCCTTTGTTAGTATTACAACATCCGAATGAAGTTAAACAAAGTAAAGGCACTGTCGCTTTATTAAATGGTTCGCTAACATCTTGTAAAGTACTGGTAGGCGAAGACTTTACTCATCACACTGAGCTGAATGAAATATTAGCGTCGCATCAAGTTTTACTACTTTATCCTGGTGAACACTCACAAATTCTATCTTTACCTGATAAAAAGAATGGAGGTAAGTTTACACAAACAGATAAGGCTAAGCCGCTTTTGTTACTGGTACTCGACGGCACCTGGAAAAAGTCGTACCGTATGTTTATGTTGTCTAAAAACCTACATTCATTGTCACAAGTCAGTTTACCTGATTATCTGGCGAATAATGGGCAATACTTAATTCGTAAAGTCGCCAAAAAAAATGCGTTATCGAGTTTAGAAGCAACTTGTTATGCATTAGCATTATTGGAAGGGGAAATGAAAATTACCACAGCAGACAAAAGGATGAATACGGTAGGAGCCGATAATATCGATTGTGGTAATTATCAACCTATGCTAAATAATTTCATAAAATTCAATGACTTTCAGTTATCTTTTAGAGGGTAACAGTTTTATTATTAGTGTTAAGTACCATCGTAACTTTTCATTATTCCTGTTTTAATATAAATAATAACTGTCATTAAATGCTTTCTAAACCCCTTTTAACATTATCTACGGTGAGTTTACTGTTAATTAGTAATCTACGAATATTCAATATATTCTCCTTTCATCGAATAAAACAGGTGTTTACGAGTAACAACTCCCTTTGTTAAAGTGCTATTTTTCCCGCAATACCTCTTAAAGGATACAGTATAGATGTTATCAGGATTCCCCAGAACAGTTGTTAGTACGGTTTGTTTATCTATGGTTAGTTGTTCAACCTTAGCTGCTACTAATAAAACAGTGTTATCCACGTCGAATGATAGTAAGAATATAGCAGAGGTTATCGTTGTTACCGGTACGCGTCATCAATCAGATCTTCTTTCACTAACCGGTAATATCGATCGTATATCAAGTGATGATATTGCTTTAGTTAACGCTGTTCATCCAAGTGACATTTTAAACAGAGCAACAGGCGTTCATATACAAACTAATAATGGTATGGAAACGTTACCTTCGTTACGCTCTCCGGTGTTAAGTGGTCCAGGCGCTGCAGGCGCTTTTTTATTTCTTGAGGACGGTGTTGCTACCCGAGCAGCCGGCTTTGCTAATAATAATGCGTTGTCAGAGTTAAACTTAGCTCAGGCGAGAGAAATAGAAATAATTCGCGGACCTGCCAGTGCAATTTATGGATCAAATGCGGTTCATGGCGTGGTGAATGTTCTAACTAAAGCTCCTAAAAATGGTGGGGATGTAACACTACTTGCTGGGCCTAACGACAGGTATCAACTGCAGGGAACAATTGGTAGCGAATCAGATAATCAAGGTGTTAGTGCTAGTGTTCAAGTTGTTGATGATGGTGGTTACCGTGATGATAGTGACTTTCGCTCTTTAAAATTGGGACTTCGTCATGATTATGTTAACGGAGATGATCATTTCAAAACGGTCATTGCTGGTTTTGTGCTTGATCAGAATACCGCTGGGTTTGTATCCTCTGGAGACAATGGCAATGAATGCTATAGTTCAATTTATTCAGATGAAACACTTTACAAAGATACTAACGCCATGCAAAAAAATTGTGATAGCGATGCCTATCGTGAATGGTCTTCAGTTCGTGTTGCAACGAGTTGGCAAAGAGAGTTAAGCGCAGACAGCAGCTTTACTATAACGCCATATTTTCGACTTAATCAAATGGAGTTTAGCCAGCATTATTTACCGTCAAAGGCTATTGAAGAAAATAGTCATTATAGTGTGGGCATCATAAATAACTATCATTGGCAGGTCGATCAAGACCTTGCTGTTGTAATGGGCATCGATCTTGAATGGACAGAAGGGGAGTTAACACAAACTCAACAACAGCCTGACAGCTATAGCTTTGGTAAAGCACGTCAACAAGGCTTACATTATGACTATAATGTTGATGCCTCAATTATTGCTCCTTATATCCAAACAGATTGGCAATTAACAGAACAATTGCAACTTACCGGTAGTGTCCGCTTTGATGCAACTCAATATCGATATAATAATTTAATTGCCGATGGCACGACTAAAGCCGACGGCAGTGCATGTGTAAATAGTAATAACGAGCCTATAGCTTGTTTATTTAAACGTCCTAGTGATAATAACGATAGTTTTAATAATACTAGTACTAAATTAGGGTTTAATTATCGATTAAATAACAAAATTGCATTTTTTGGTAGTTGGTCACAAGGCTTTAGAGCACCGCAAACAGCCGACATGTACCGACTTCAAAACCAACAGTTGGTTGGTGAGATTGAAGCTGAACAACTTGACAGTTTAGAGCTAGGTTTACGTGGAATAAGTAATAGCCTCACTTATGAACTTGTTATTTATAGCATGAATAAAGATAATTTTTTTTTTCGTGATGACGACGGTTTAAATGTTACGGATGGTGAAACCTCACATAAAGGGCTTGAACTGAGTATTAATTATGATTTAACTGAGCAATTTAGTGTGGCCGTTAATTATAGTTATGGTCAGCATGAATATGAATTTTATCGTGCTAGCAGTGGAGTTACTAAAGGCAATAAAGTAGACACAGCACCAGAGCAAATGGCTAATATTCGCTTTGCTTGGCAGCTTACAGATAACAGTAAACTTGAACTAGAATGGCTACATATGGGTGAATATTATTTAGATCCTGCTAACGAACATAACTATGCCGGACATGACTTATTACAACTTAGAACCTCACTAGCACTCAATCATAATACGCGTATATTTGCGCGAATAGAAAACCTTACGGATGAGCAATATGCAAGTAGGGCTGACTTCGCATTTGGAACATACCGTTTCTTTGGTGGTCAAACTCGAGCATTACACATAGGTGCCGCTATTTCTTTTTAAACAAAGTGAATGGCTTAAATTAGTTTGTATTTTAATCATACCTAAGCCATTTTTTCATGGTGATGATTTATATTACTTATGTTAATGTAATGTAAATTTATTGCGCACCTATTTATTACACGCTTAGTTTTCCTCTTTTATATTGATAGAAGACAGAGCAAAGTGTTTTCTATACTGTGAAAGCGAAAATAACGCAATAATGGATGTCGCATGGTAAATGCTAAACATTACATATTAAATACATATATTGGTTGATAAGTTTATGAATTATAAAGCAGTTAAGAGTGTACTTTTTGTTTGTATGGGCAATATTTGTCGCTCACCAAGCGCTGAAGCTGTTTTTAGGCAGAAAGCACAAGCGGAAGGTTTATCATTAAAGGTTGATTCAGCTGGTACTGTAGGTGCTCATGTTAGAGAAAAACCTGATCATCGAGCGCAAAAAGTAGGTGTTGAACGTGGCTATTCATTTAAAGGTATTAAAGCCCGAAAAGTGACAGTACAAGACTTTGATAACTTCGATCTTATATTAGCAATGGATAATGCAAACCTAGCAGAACTTCATAAAATTGCTCCTGAGCACTTACAATATAAAGCTAAACTTTTTTTAGATTTCGCTGATAACCATGACGAAGAGGAAGTACCAGACCCTTATTACGGTGGCGCTAATGGTTTTCGTTTTGTTCTAGATTTAGTTGAAGATGCCAGTGACGGTTTACTAAAACAGTTGAAGTAAGTGCTTATAAAGTTATTCAATTTGAACTGTTTTATGATTTTTAGAAAATTATCAGAATTTAAAAAGGAGTACACGTGTTGTACTCCATATAGTTATGAACCTTTGCGATAGTAAACAATTTTTTATAGCGTTTTTAATATAATAAAATCACACTACTTTAGTGATGTAACTACTTGCTCTTGGCTACCTAAACCTTCAATACTTAGAGTGATTTTATCACCTGGCTTTAAATATAAAGGTGGAGTTTGACCTAATCCAACACCTGGAGGCGTCCCTGTCGAGATAACATCACCCGGTTGTAAACTCATAAATTGGCTTAGATAACTGACAATATATGCGGGCTTGAATACCATAGTTTTGGTATTACCATTTTGAAATGTCTTTCCGTTAACAGCTAAATGCATTGATAAGTTATTTGGATCTTTCACTTCATCACTGGTAACTAACCAAGGTCCAATAGGACCAAAAGTATCACAGCCTTTACCTTTATCCCACTGGCTGCCTTTTTCTAGTTGAAAAGTGCGCTCAGAAACATCGTTACATACACAATAACCAGCAATATAATCGGTCGCTTCTTCTTCGCTAACATAGGAAGCATGTTTACCTATAACTATGGCAAGCTCAACTTCCCAGTCTAACTTATCACTGTTTCTAGGTTGTACTATGTCATCATTAGGGCCAGAAATGGCACTGGTGGCCTTAGTGAAAACTTCAGGCTCGTTTGGAATTTTCATACCAGATTCTGCAGCATGATCTGCATAATTAAGACCAATACAAAGGAACTTTCCTACATTACCCACACAGGCACCTAGTCGAATATCAGTACTGATTATTGGTAAACTTGATAAATCTAAAGCTTGAATACGTTGCAAGTTATCATCTGATAATATCGTACCGTCAATATCACTAACAACACTATGTAAACTCCTAATATTGCCATGATCATCCATAATTCCTGGTTTTTCTTGACCTACAGGTCCATAACGAAGTAATTTCATTTGATTTTTCTCTTAATTTCAGTTGTTCAGTTAAATTTTAGTAAGTTCTGTTACCTTAATTATTTAAGGTGACAAAGCCGCCATCTATCGGAATATTACTTCCTGTAATGAATGCCGCATCATCTGTACAAAGATAATCGACTAATCCTGCAATTTCATCAGGAGTTCCCATACGGCCGATAGGCTGACTTTTTGATAACTTTTCAAACATTTCTGCTTTGTTATCTGCATAATTATTTTCTAAAAAATTATCTACAAAAGGGGTATGAACTCGACCAGGAGATATACAATTACAACGAATACCATCAGCCAAGTAATCTTTAGCAACAGAATACGTCATAGTTAACACCGCACCTTTAGTCATTGAATATGCAAATCTGTCAGCAATACCAACGGAAGCAGCCACAGATGCCATATTAATAATAACTCCACTTTTTTGTGCTTTCATTGCCTCGATAGTGCCTGATATACAGTTATAAACGCCTTTAACATTGATATTGTAGAGTCGATCTAAGTCTGATTCGCTGGTGTGTTCAATATTACCAATATGTGCTATGCCAGCATTATTAACTAATATATCGATAGTGTGTTCTTCATTAATTTTTTTAAGTAAAGCTAATACTTCTTTATTGTTTGCTACATCAAGAGCATAGGCTTCAGCATTTCCGCCTGCACTGATGATTTCCTCTACGGTTATCTGAGCGGCTTCAAGATTAAGATCCGCAACCAATATTTTTATATTTTTTTGTGCAAGGCGCAAACAAATACTTTTACCTATACCACTTGCACCTCCAGTTACTAATGCAACTTTCGTTTTATTTTCTACTGTCATAATTAATTCCTAAATTGATAATTAATGTGAAGGTAATTGATAAAACTTGCGAGCATTGTCTGCCCAAATTTTATGTTTATCTTCATCTGTATACTTGCTGAGTAATAATTGGGTTAACTCTATCCATGAGTCATAGTTACCATTGACTTTGAGTACCGGCCAATCACTGCCCCACATGATTCTGTTTGAGCCAAACTCTTGAATAATGTGATCAACATAGGGTTGTATAATATTGGCATCAACTTGCCCATGAGGCGCTTCTGTTAATAAGCCCGACAGTTTAATGTAGACATTTTTGCAGCTAGCAATGCTCGTTATATGTCTTTCCCAAAATCGAGATAGTGGCGTAGATAAATTTGGCTTAGCGCAATGATCTATCACAATTTTTAACGTTGTATGTCTATTGGCAATGCTCTTAATATTTGATAAATGAACATCGTTAACTAACGCATCAAAAGTTAATTGCTTTTTTGCCATATATTCAAAAATAAGATTAAACTTATCGTTTAAGATCCAATTCACGTCGTCAATATCTTGTAGCATTGGACGAAGGCCTTTGAAGTAAGGATTCTGAGCCAAACGTTCTAAGGTTGTTATTGCGTTAACGTCTTCCATGTCAATCCAACCAACCACGCCTGCTACAAACCTTGTATTCTCGGCAATTTTAAGTAAAAAATGTGTTTCTTCTTCAGTAGCAGCTGCTTGTACTAATATGGTTTGATTAATACTTTGCTGCTCAAGATCAGGAGCCAATTGTCCAGGTAGAAAATCTTGATAAAGTACCGACAATTCAGGGGTTAGCCAATGATAGTCACCCCGCGATAGTTGCCAAAAATGTTGATGACTATCAACGCGCGCTATATTGGGTTTATTGTCTATTTTTGAATTAGCCATTACACAGTACCGGCTGAGGAGGGTAATGGTGCGTCTTTATCTAGCAAGTTTTCATCTTTCAATGTTTGCCAAAACTCTGCAGGGATAACCTCATTAAATAGCGCGATAGTTTGCTCTACACGTTTAGCACTACCTAGCCCAGGAATAACAGAGGCAACAACTGAGTGCCCCAAGGGAAATTGTAAAGCAGCGGCAGCTAAGGTGACTTGATATTGATGACAAACTGCTTCAATTTTGGCAACTTTATTAATAATATGCTGTGGCGCAGGCTCATAATCATAATAAGGCGTGTTATTACCTTTGACCCCCGTCGCTAAAATACCTGAATTATAAGGGCCGCCTAAAATAATTGACGCGCCATGAGCTTCACATTGTGGAAAAAATTGCTGAAGCGGTGCTTGCTCCAATAATGAGTATCTTCCCGCTAGCAAAAAGCAGTCAAACTGACCAATATTCATGACCCGTTCGCAAATTTCAATTTCATTCACACCTAAGCCTACTGCTTTTATATGGCCATGTTTTCTTAGCTCATCTAAGGCTTTATAACCATCAATCTCAAATTGGTCAAAGTAGCGTTTGTCACTATCTCCATGCGTATAAGCACCCAGATCATGTACCAACAAAACATCTATTTCAGCTAAACCTAAACGTTGTTGACTGTCTTCAAATGAACGCATAATGCCGGTGTAAGAGTAATCATAATGGGCATCGAAGGGCATAGGAGTAATAAAGCCATGACGCAATTGACTGATATCGGCTTTCGCGTCAGGTTTAAGCAATCGGCCAACTTTTGTTGATAACACATACTGGTCATGAGCTAAGGGTCTTAACGCATCTCCTATTCGGCGCTCACTAAGACCAGCGCCATAACGAGGTGAAGTATCAAACAAAGTCATACCCAATTTAATAGCTTTATCTAATGTGGATTTTGCTTCTTTATCTGACACAGGTTGATACAGGTTACCCATTGAAGCAGCGCCAAAGCCCAATGTTGATAAGTAAAGTGAGGTTTTACCGAGTTGTCTTTTATCGTCAATATTATTCATAAGTAATTACTTCTTTTAAGTACCGCTTTCATTAACTACATTGTTAGTAAAAATGTTACGTTTTACATCTTAGCTGTTTCATTATTTTAGTTAATTTCAGCTTATTCGAATTAATGGTATGAACTCTTCCTCATTACCTAAGGCAAGATGGGCCTATTGCAATAGGCTTTCCAGTGTCATTAAAGGCTTTATAAGTCAAAATAAACTCCTTGTGTCCTAATTGTTCTGACTTACTCATATTACCACTAGCAACACTAATCACTTGATCTAAAATAGTTTCCCCTACTTCAGTAACAGTAGATTTACCTTCAATTATTGATCCTGCATTCACATCCATATCTTCGCTTAAATTATTATATGTTTCAGGATTTGCGCATATTTTTATTACAGGAGATATGGCCGAGCCAACTACAGATCCTCTTCCAGTAGTAAATAAAATTAATAAAGCGCCAGAGGCAATCATTTCAACAATTTCAGCATTATCTGATATATTTGGGAAGCCGAACATTGGATCGCCATCAGGTACCACATCCATAAGAAATAAACCTTTCTTATTAGGAAGCTCGCCTGGTTTAATCAATCCGTTAATCTTTGATGATCCAGATTTTGCATAGGCACCCATTGATTTTTCTTCTTGGGTGGTTAATCCACCTTCAGCGTTCCCAGGTGCAAAACTACCATAGCCCATTTTAGTGTAGTATTTTTCAGCTTTTTCAACACAAGTGATTAGAGCTTTACCTAATTCTGGTGTTTCAGCTCTATCAGCCATAATGTGTTCACAACCAATTAACTCACCGGTCTCCTCAAAAATACAAGTAGCCCCTTTAGCTAATAGCATATCAAAGCAAGCTCCTACGGCTGGATTTGCACTAATTCCGCTAGTTCCGTCTGAACCACCACAAATTGTACCTATAACTAAATCTTCAATGGCTAACTCTGCGCGTTCTGCTGTTGCTATTTCATTTAATATAGCGCTGCCTTTCTCAATTCCTAACTCTATAGTCGTTTTGGTTCCACCACATTTTTGAATGATTAAGGTTTCTACTGGACGTTTACTGTCAATAATAGTTTGTAATAGTTTCTCACGATTAAACCCCTCACAGCCAAGAGAAATTAGTACTACACCACCTACATTAGGGTGTGTACAAAGCTTTTCCATCATCTGTAAAGAATAGTCATTTGGGTAACAACCAGGAAAACCAATAAGTTGTACATCATCATGATCTATTTTGTTAACAATAGTTTTTGCTACATGATGTGCACACTCTACTAAATAAGCAACAATGACAGTATTTCGAATACCTTTACGGCCATCTGATCTTAGAAACCCTTTCATATTACTCTCCAATTACTAATGATTGTCTGGTATGGCTAGGAATGTAATCACTTTTCATATTATGCAAATGCACATGCTCACCGCTTGCTATATCAGAAATAGCAGAGCCAATAGGAACACCGTATCGAATTATCTTTTGACCATTTTTAATCGCTTTCTTAGCTATTTTATGACCAACATCTATTGAAGTAGTTAAGCGGTACTCTAGTTTATCAATACATACGCTTTCTCCTGCTTTTGCTGCTTGACAACAGATAAAAACATTATCTGCATTATTCAGTAAAACAAATTTTGACATGTCTATTTCATCCTCTAAAACTTCAAATTAGGTATTTTTATAGGTATTGCAGTGGTGAAATATATATCCAATACACTAGCTTTTATATATAAAATATTATTTTATGTGTAAAACATAAGTCTTAATGTTAAACAAGTCAACTTTTTTTAATTTTTATTCAATATAATAGTTCATGTTTACACTTACTTTTTAAATTAACATGTTGATAATAGGTAGTATTTAAAAAAACATACCTTTTAAGTGTAAAATTAATTTGCATATATGAAATTATTGTGTGAGTCTATAGTTAGTTTATATACAAAAAATAATTCTAAATGTAAATAAATAGACCTTCCTTAAAGAGAAGGTTAACTTAATGATAACGGGGAGATAAAAATGAAGAGTTCAATAGGTGTTAATAGATTTGCACATAACAAGACTGCGAAGTTAGTCAATTTAGCAATAAAGGGAATGGCGATTACTGCGCTCAGTATGCCGATTATGTTCCAGGCATCTGCTGAAGAGAGTAAAGAAGAAATTGAAAAGATAACTGTGACAGGAATTAGAGGTAGTATAGCTAAAGCTACCGAAGTTAAACGTTCGTTAGATGTGGTCGCTGATGTTATTTCAGCGGAAGATATTGGTAAATTTCCAGATCAAAATTTAGCCGAATCTTTGCAGCGTATTAGTGGCGTACAGATTTCTAGAAATAGAGGTGAAGGTGACGATGTAAGTATCAGGGGCTTAAGCCCAGCATTTACACGTATTCAATTTAATGGCAGAACATTACCATCAGCTACAGGTGGTCGTAGCTTTGACTTTACTATTTTGCCTTCAGATTTTGTAAGTGCATTAGAAGTATATAAAACACCTTCTGCAAACATGGAAGAAGGCGCTCTATCTGGAACAGTTAATGTAAAAACTCCTCGCCCCCTTGATTTAGGTAAAAGTTCGCTCATTGCAAGTGTCAAAGGTATTTATGAAGAAAATTCAGGCAAAACAACACCTGATTTATCTGTGCTATATACCAATGTTAACGATGATAATAGTTTTGGTATAACACTCGGCGCGCATTACGATAAACGGACATTAGAATCTCATTTTTATGAAGCCTTTGGACTAGAGCCTGCCTCTGAATCTGCGAAAGGTTTGGATTATGATTTAAATGGCACTATTGATGGTTCACGATATCAATTTGATCACGCGACAAACTTTGCTCAAGCACAAGAAGATCGTGAACGAACTACTTTTTTAGCAACAGCGCAATGGCGTCCATCTGATAAAGTAGATATATGGTTAGAGGGCTTATATTCAGAATTTGATATTGCTGGCGCTAAAGCGTTGAACTCATTCCGTTGGACTAACGTTGTTGCTGGTGGTTCAGTATATGATAGCCAAATTTCAGGTGATTTAATTGAGAGTTTAGGCGTTATTGGTGTTGATAACCGTAACAATGCCAGAACTTCAGATTCAAACGATACTTTAACCTCTGTGTCTTTAGGCTCTGATTATCAGCTTAGTGATGATTGGCTTATTTCGGGGGAAATTGCTTATGCTAAATCTGAAAATGTTAGTTCGTCACTTTCACATGAAGTCATTGGACGGGCTAATGCAGCTTATGACTTTAGTGATGACTACGCTGGTATACCAACATTAACGTATGCTTCAGGTTACGATCCTTTAGACGGTAATAGCTTTCGCTCACTTGGCTTTAATGGTGCTCTTGACCAACCAATAAGCGATAAGAATATTGATCTTAAAATTGACGTGAAACACAGTATAGAATGGAAAATGGGAGATAGTATTTCTTTTTATAATCTAGAGTTCGGTGCAAAATATAGCTCAAGAGAAAAATTTAATGGCTTTCGCAATATTGGTGTAAGTTCAGAGTCACTGGCTGGCCTTTTAGGTGAAACATTTGATCCAAGTATTGAAGGCGGGAGCTTTAATGCTGCTAACTATATGTCTGTGTATAGCCCAAGTAATTTCTTTGATGGTTATGGTGGCTCTGCCACTTACCCAACACAATGGCTTTCTGCTAATGTAGATACATTGTTATCGCATGTTTCTTTAGCTGAATTAATTGCAGCAGGCACGCTTACAGAAGGTGGTTCAAGCGTAATCGATGTCAAAGAAAATGTATTTTCTGGCTATGCAAAACTTAGCTTTACCAGTGCTGATGATCGACTTAATGGTAATTTTGGTATTCGCGTAGTTTCAACTGATCAAGAGTCAAGTGGTAATATTCCTGACTTTTCAACAGTTAAGTTTGACCAAGGTGGTGCCCAAACTTTTGTAGACACTTCTGAAAGCTCAGTTAGCCGTTCATACACTGAAGTACTGCCAAGCTTTAACTTAGCCTATGACGTTTCTGACGATGTAATGGTTCGATTTGGCGCGGCACGAGTTATGTCTAGACCTGATTTATCGGTATTGTCTCCAGCGACAACGATCAATGTAAACATTAAATCAATTAACTCAAGTAACCCAAATGTAGATGCCTACTTAGCAGATCAACTCGATTTGTCTTTTGAATGGTATTTTGAAGAAGCAGGTATGCTTTCCGTTTCACCATTTGTTAAATTTATTGACTCGTTTGTTGTTTCTTCAACAAACCAAGAAGAGGTAACTTATACCAACTTAGATGGCAGTAATTCAAAAACAGAAACGTTTACACGATTTTTGCCAGATAACGGTAAAGGCTCAGACATGTATGGTTTTGAAGTGAACTGGCAGCAACCACTTGATATTATTGTTGAAGGTCTTGGTTTTATGGCCAACTTTACTGTGGTTCATGCTGATGAAATTCAAACAGCAGAAAATGGTCCACTATTGACCTTAGATGGTTTATCTGAAACAAGTTATAACATGGTTGCCTATTATGAGAACGAAACCTTCGGAGCAAGATTAGCTTATAACTACCGAGATAAATTTGTAAACAATGGTACTAACTATTTTGGTGATGGTTCATTTACTAATGAATATAAACAGTTAGACTTTTCAGCTAGTTACAATGTAACAGAGAATATATCAATTGATTTTGAAGCACTTAACTTAACTAATGAAGTTCAAATACAAACTAACTCATTAGGTGTTAACCGTGGTTTAGAAGATGTTGGCAGTCGTTTCACTCTCGGTGTTAGGGCTTCATTTTAAAGGGAGTTAATCTTTTAATATAGCTCAGGAGATAGCAAGTTCAGCTATCTCCTTTTTCAATTATTATCCAAATTTAATCTTAGGTGTAGTCAATGCGTATTCTTATATCGTTTATTAGTCTCTTTTTATTTTCATGCTCAGGAATGAATGAAAGTTCAGAAAAGGAAAGTAACTCTTCTATTAGCACGACAGAACGCTTAATTGTTTATCCTGAAAGCCAACAGGACAAAAATGGTTTCAGCTTAGATGACGCTCTGGCGAAAGCTAAAATATTATTATCAGCGAAAAAGAATGTTGAAATAAGACTAACTTCTGGCACCTATTACTTAACAAAACCTATTATTCTGGGTCCTGAATTTTCAGGAACCAAAGAACAGCCTTTTATCATCCGTGCAGATGAAAATGCGACGGTAATCTTGAGCGCTGCAAAATTATTAGATGTTAATTGGCAAACTAATAACCAACTGATGAAAGCTCAACTTTCGGTTGATAAAATAGACCAATTATACATTAATGGACAAAAACAAATTAGCGCACGCTTTCCTAATTTTGATTCATCGGTACAAGTGTTTAATGGTTATGCTGCAGATGCCATTTCACCTGAACGTGTCGCCACATGGAAAAATCCTAAAGGTGGTTTTGTTCATGCTCTACACGAAGGACGATGGGGTGGAATGCATTACTTAATCAAAGGGGTTACTAATCAAGGTGAGCTGACCCTTGAAGGTGGTTTCCAAAATAATCGTCAATCACCAATGCATGAAAAATATCGCTATGTAGAGAATATATTTGAAGAGTTAGATGCCCCTGGTGAATGGTATTTCGATCAAAACTTGTCGGTCTTATACTTTTATCCCCCCGCAGATTTAGACTTAAGTAATGCTAGAGTTGAAATATCACAGCTAGATAATTTAATAGAATTACGCGGTAACTCAAAAAATCCAGTAAAACATATTAATATACATGGTTTAACGTTTACCCAAACTAATCAAACATTTATGAAAACTAAAGAGCCACTTTTACGCAGTGATTGGGCTATTTACAGAGGTGGGGCAATATTATTAGAAGGTACAGAAAATATTCATATTTCTAATAATGAATTTAACAATCTAGGCGGAAATGCCATTTTTGTTAGCAACTATAATCGTAATGCTAATATTTCTGGCAATCAGATATTTGATATAGGGGCCAGTGCTATTAGTTTTGTTGGTAATGCCTCTGCCGTTAGATCCCCTAGTTTCGAATACCATGAGTTTGTTGATATTACTAAAATGGATATGAAGCTAGGGCCAAAAAATGAAAACTACCCTTCTCATTCAATTGCTAGTGATAATTTAATTCACGACATTGGTTTAGTTGAGAAACAAGTTGCTGGCGTGCAGCTATCTATGTCATCAGATATTACGGTTAGCCATAACTCGATCTATCGAGTACCACGCTCAGGTATCAATGTAAGTGAAGGAACTTGGGGCGGCCATATTATTGAATATAACGATGTTTTCGATACTGTGTTAGAAACCGGAGATCATGGTGCATTTAATTCATGGGGCAGAGATCGTTTTTGGCATCCAGAACGTGCTGAAATGGATAAATTAGTTAAAGAGCATCCTAATTTATACAAAGCTGACGTACTTAATCCAATTATAATAAGAAACAACCGCTTTCAGTGTGATCACGGTTGGGATATAGATTTAGATGATGGTTCTTCCAACTATAAAATTTACAATAATGTTGCGTTAAGTGGCGGTTTAAAATTGCGTGAAGGCTTTAATCGCACCGTTGAAAACAATATTCTTTTAAATAACTCTTTTCACCCTCATGTATGGTTTGAGAACAGTGATGATACTTTCCGCCACAACATAGTATTAGCAAGCCACAAGCCAATATTAAATAACTATTGGGGGAATGAAGTCGATAAAAACTTTTTTACCACCGAGCAAGCCTTACTAAAAGCTCAAAAATTGGGGCTGGACTCTCATTCAAAATTTGGTGACCCAAAATTTATAGCACCTGAAAAAGGTAATTATCAAGTCAGTAAAAATTCACTAGCGCTAACCGTCGGTTTTACTAACTTTCCTATGGATGAATTTGGTGTAACAAGTGAAAAGTTAAAAGCAAAGGCAGAAAAACCAGAATTCCCTAATTTATATCTCAATGCTAATGATGTCTCTAACTCAGCCGATTTGGAGTTATTTGATGCGACCTTTAAGTCAGTAATGACACTTGGTGAACAGTCAGCTCTAGGTATCCCTGAAATTGCAGGAGCGCTTATTCTAGAAATTGTTCCTAATGGTAAGGCGCATTTAAGCGGATTAAAAAAAGGTGATGTTATTTTACGTGTTATCGATAGTGAGTTTGGTGGTATGGATAAAATTACAACTATTAAAGATTTGTTGACCTCATACCGTTCGCGTAAATGGCGCGGTAACTTAGAGGTGGTGATTATGAGAAATCAACAAGAACAACTTTTAGTTATTAATTTACTCGATTGATATTTTATTTCAGTTTTTTATTAGCAATTATTTAGAGGCAAACATGGTAATCAATAGAATGTTAGTTAAATTTGTTGGCGCTTCACTACTAACAATTTTCAGTATGTCAAGTGCTTACGCACAAAATAGTAAACCTAATATATTATTTATTTTAACCGACGATCAAAGCTTTGATGCTTTAGGTAGTGCAGGCAATCCTGTAATAAAAACACCTAACTTGGATAAATTAGCTGCCCAAGGGACAAAGTTTACACATGTCTATAATCAAGGCTCATGGTCTCCAGCCGTTTGTGCTCCAAGTAGAGCAATGATTAATACAGGACGAAATTTATTTGAAACAGGTATGCAAAACCGAAAAATCCCTCTTAATGCTAGGCCTGATTACCCACTGTGGGGAGAAACATTTAGGAATGCTGGCTATGAAACTTTTATCACGGGCAAGTGGCACATCTCGCGAGACGCATTGCTACGAAGTTTTAGTGTAGGTAAAGCGGTTCATGAAGGCGGTATGACTTATGATCATTATAACGCTGTCATGCTAGATATTAATGATTCTGAAAATAGAGTTTCTGCAACCTACCCATCGAAGAAACATACGAGTGAATTAATTGCTGATGAAGCTGTTAATTTTTTGCAGAAAAATAAAGCAATTCAAGATAAACCTTTCTTAATGTATGTCGCTTTTTTAGCGCCTCATGATACACGACAATCACCAAAAAAATTTCTTGAAATGTATTCCAAAGCATCAATACCGTTGCCAAATTCTTTTAAGCAGCAACACCAATTAGATCAAGGTGATTTTTGGATTAGAGATGAGAAATTACTCAGCATTCCAAGAGACAAAGATAAAACAAAACAATTTATCGGCGAATACTATTCAATGATCACTCATTTGGATGAGCAAATCGGTCGGATACTTGATTCACTTGACTCATCACCTTATGCAGATAATACCCTTATTGTTTTTACTTCTGACCATGGTTTAGCGGTAGGTCGTCATGGATTATTAGGTAAACAAAATCAATATGACCATAGTGTTCGTGCCCCATTTATCATTGCGGGAAAAAAAATTACTAAAGGAAAAACACTTAAAGGTAGTATTTATTTAAATAGTATTTTTCCAACAACAGCTGAATTAGCAGGTATTGAAATTCCTAACACTGTACGAGCACAAAGTTTTGTTCCTTTATTAACAGGTGAACAAGATTCAATGAATAAATATATTTATGGTGCTTACCGTCATTTTCAACGCATGGTTAGAACGGATGATTTAAAATATATTTACTATCCAATGATAAAAGAAACTCAGCTTTTTGATTTACAAAATGATCCTGAAGAATTAATTAATATAGCTACCAATCCCAAGTATTCTAAGCAGCTAGTAGATATGCAGAGTAAGCTTAAGGAATTAATGACAAAATACAATGACCCTGTCGATCTTGATAGTCCAATGAAATCATACAGTGAAGCTGGCTTTAATACTGATGCTTGGTCGCTTCAGTATACAGAATATCATTAACAAGCTAGAAAGGAATCATGTCAGATTAATTTTGTATTAAAGCTAGAGATGATCCTTATTCCTCAAGCTAATGAAGTGCGTTAATTCTTTATTATTTGAATATTTACATTGAAGGAAAATTATATGAGTAAACATACGAGTTCTGAAGTATTAGCTGAATCAGACACTAAACACTCGCTTGTCGCACCTGGGATGTTAATTCCATTTTTAATGATTACTGCTTTATTTCCGCTTTGGGGATTTGCAAATGATGTTACGAACCCTTTAGTTAAAGCGTTTAAAGACATTTTTCTCATATCAAACACGCAAAGCAGTATGGTGCAATTTGCCTTCTATTTAGGTTATGGGATTATGGCTATTCCTGCGGCTATTTTTATCCGAAACTACTCGTATAAAGCTGGAATTCTATTGGGGCTTGTACTATATGCTGCAGGGGCAATATTGTTTATTCCTGCGAGTATGTATATGGAGTTTAACTTTTTTCTCGCAGCGCTTTGTATTTTAACTTGTGGCTTGGCCTTACTTGAAACAACAGCAAACCCTTATGTGTTATCTATGGGACATCCAGATACGGCAACTAAACGTTTAAATTTAGCACAAGCATTTAATCCTATAGGTTCGTTAACAGGAATGTTTGTTGCTTCGACACTAATCCTCAATAAGTTACAAGTTGAAGAGTTTAGAGCAGCAGAGAAAGCCGCTCACCCAGAATATAATGATTTATTGCCATCGGTGGTTGATGGTAAGTTAACCGAAGCATTAAAGAGTTTTTCAGTTGATGACCCCATTGCTCATCAGGCAATGCAAGCTGCAGATTTGGTAACCGTTAGAGGTCCATACGTGGCCATTGCCACTATTGTTACCGTATTGTTTTTTATTTTTTTATTTTATAAATTGCCTAATACCATGTCGCATAAGGCGCCGTTAACCTTGCATGAATTAAAAGCAACCTTTGCGCGTTTATTCAAAAATAAAATATACAGGGAAGGCGTTATTGCTCAAGCTTTTTATGTTGGGTCGCAAATCATGTGTTGGACCTTTATTATTCACTATGGCATGACTGTTGTAGGCTTAACGTCATCACAAGCACAAAACTATAACATTATCGCCATGAGTATATTTTTAGTTAGTCGATTTTTGTGTACTTTCCTTCTTGGCTATATGAAGGCAGCACAATTATTGATGCTACTTGCCATTGGTGGCAGCAGTTTAATTGTTGGTGTGATTTTCTTAAATGGTTTTGCTGGTTTATATTGCTTAATTGGTGTTTCCGCGTGTATGTCGTTAATGTTTCCTACTATTTATGGTCTTGCGCTACAAAATATGGGCGATGATGCAAGCCTAGCTTCTGCCGGTTTAGTGATGGCGATAGTTGGTGGGGCGCTAATGCCACCGTTACAGGCGTCTTTGATTGATGCTGAGCCTTTGATTCAATCTATTCCATCAGTTCAAACTTCATTCATTATGCCTCTGATATGTTTTGTTGTTATCGCTATATTTGGCTATAGAGCCTATTTCATTCATCAACCTAGGAGGTAAAACCACCGATGAATAAACAATATTGTTTAACATTAGAGCTTCAAGATGATGATGAACTTATTAGGTTGTATGAGGTTTATCATCAAGCAGGTAATGTATGGCCTGGAGTTATTAAAAGCATAAGAGATTCTGGCATTAAGCACATGGCTATTTATCGGCAGGGTACTCAGCTTATGATGATATTAGATGTTGATGAGACTTTTAGCTTCGAACAAAAATCACTGAGTGATTTGGGTAATGAGCGAGTTCAAGAATGGGAGTTACTCATGGAGAAATTTCAGAAAATTGAGCAAGGTAACTCTACTAAAAGTAAGTGGAAACTTGTAAATAGAATTTTTTCTTTGGATGAACATTAGTTTTTACTTTACGTGATTTGAATAACAAATTTCATTTCATATATACAAATTTTTTTATTGATTGATTGATTATGAGTTATAATTACAATTAATACAGTTAAGCTACTCAACTACCTTGTTGAAATGGAAGTCAAATGACTGAAAAAAATACCACTAAAGAAACTGGCTCACGCAAGAAACATTATTCAGCTCCGGCACTTGAAAAAGGCTTAGATCTATTAGAATTACTTTCTTATGAAGTTGATGGTCTTAATATCGCAGAAATTACTCGCAGACTCGATAAATCAGTAGGCGAATTATTCAGGATGTTAGCGGTATTAGAGCAACGCGGTTTTATTGAAATGCCAATGGGGAGTGACAGGTATAGATTAACATTAAAAATGTTTAGCTTATCTAATCGCTTTCCTCCAATAAAAAGATTAACGTCTTTAGCTAACCCATTAATGCAAAGTCTTTCATATACTATTGAGCAGTCTTGTCATTTAGTTATTTATTATGAGGGTAAAGGGCATGTTATTGTTCAACAAGACTCTCCATCTACTCGTATTTTTAGTGTTAGGTTAGGAGCTGAGGCGCCTTTAATGAATACCTGTTCAGGTCATTTGCTACTTGCATTTTCTAGTCCTGAAAGAAGAGAGTTGATGCTAAAGAGAATACCTAAAAGTCATCCTAAGCCGAATAAAAAAGCATTAAACAATATAGTGACAAAAATAGCAGAGCAGGGTTTTGAAAAAATTATCAGTGCACAAGCTCAAGGTGTTGAAGATATTGGTTATCCTGTTTTTGATGATACAGGTCAAATAGCTGCTGCACTAGTAGTACCTTTTATTGGTTTTCTTGATGGTTCACGTTTAGTTAGTTCAGATTCAGCTCATGAAAAAATTAAAGCTACTGCGGAAGATATGTCGCGATTGTTAGGTTATTAAGCGGTATTTATCATTTTGAGTATTTAGTTATTAAATTTTATTTTAGTATCTTTTTGCTTAAGCTGATAAAAAGTAGATAACTAATAGTACTCATGTGTGAACTTCAATTTTATAACGGAGATAGCTATTTGCTTGAGTAAAGTTTTGTAAATTACCTGAAAACAACTGCATAGCTTTGTATAGTCACCCAAGTTAAAGAATATGAAATCATTATATTCTTGCAATATTGGGTGTTTACTATGAAAAAAACCATCATTACACGACTTCTATCGGGGTTTGCGATATTTCTATCCGCTTTTATTTTTTTACCACCTGTTAATGCTGCTGAGCAACTTACCGCGACCATTATTGGCTCAGGTTCGCCGATTTATAATGAAAGCCGTGCAAGTGCTAGTACGTTAATTTCAGCAGGTGATACCCATATTTTAGTCGATATGGGAAACGGCACACAGGCTAATTTGAATAAATTAGGTTTTGATGTCCGTAACCTTTCTGCATTAATGTTCACTCATCATCATCTTGATCATAATGAAGAATTTGTACCTATGTTCATCCGTTTGTTATTAGGGCGAGGTGATTTCAACATTGTGGGGCCGCCTAATACTGTTACGCTTACCGAGTCAAATTTAAACTTTTATGAAGAGGATATCTCATACCGCTTAGGTAAAACTAATCGAAAAATTTCAGAGCGTGTAAAAGCCTTTGAAGTGAATGATTTAACCGGTGGGGAATCCTTTAAGATTGGCGATATTCTTGTTACTACGTTGAAGGTACCACATACTATTTATACCCTTGCTTATCGTTTTGACTATCAAGATCAAGCGGTTGTTATTACGGGAGATCTTACTTATTCTGACGAGTTACCAACACTAGCCAAAAATGCCGATTTTATGATTATAGATTCAGGCGGTATGGTAATGAAAGATGGACGTCGTAATACGAATAAAGGCAATAAAGTTAATAAAAATGGTAGTCAAAGTCTTCGTGGTAAAGGGAAACAGTCAACAGAGCGTGCCCATCTTAATTTAGCCGACTCAAGTAGTATGGCAGAGCAAGCGAATGTTAAAAATTTAGTGTATACCCATTTTAATGCTACTACGGTTGATACGGTTGCCAGTTTAAAAGAAATTCAAAAGAATTACCGTGGTAATGTAATTTTTGGTGAAGACTTAATGGTTATACAAGCAGGCATTGTTTCGGTGCCAACTGCACCGTTAATATCAACTTCTAATTTGCCTAAAGTAGATAGCAGCTACGCTATTGTTGATACTGGGCAACGAATTGCTTATAGCAATAATGATATTATTTCATTACCGGCGGATAATGATAAGTTTTTCGGGCAAGATTCAAGTTATATCATTAATGCACCGTCTTATACTGACAATAATGACGGCACTATAACCGATAATGTTACAAGCTTAGTATGGCAAAAAGATATGGGACAGAAACTATCTTTTGAGGAAGCGTTAACAAAAGTTAATGAAGTGAAATTAGGTGGCTATAGCGACTGGCGCATACCTACAATTAAAGAGCTTTATTCGTTAATTCAATTTTCAGGCAGTGTGAAAGGCGAAAAAGCGCTTTATCCTTTTATAGACACAAGATTCTTTACTCAACCTATTGGTGATACAAGTTCGGGCGAACGTGAGATAGACGCGCAAACCTGGTCGAGTACTGAGTATGTTGCTAAAACAATGAAAAATGATGATACGGTTTTTGGTGTTAATTTTGTTGATGGCCGTATTAAAGGTTATCCAAAGTATAACCCACGTAGCAAAGCAGCTAATAAAATGTACTTTAGGTTTGTACGAGCTAATACTGATTACGGCAAAAACAGTTTTGTTGATAATAATGATGGTACGGTATCAGACACTGCAACAACACTAATGTGGCAACAAGCGGATAGTACGCAAGGACTAAACTGGCAAGAGGCACTGGAATATGCACAGCAATCAACGTTAGCTGGTTACAATGATTGGCGTTTACCTAATGCTAAAGAGCTACAAAGTATTGTTGATTATACACGTTCACCAGAAACCTCAAATTCAGCAGCGATAGACCCTATATTTAAGGCTTCATCAATTAAAAATGAAGGTGGTGAGCTAGATTATCCGTACTATTGGAGTTCAACGACTCACCTTGATGGCCCTGTACCAGAATCAGGTGCTGTTTATGTTGCTTTTGGTAAAGCTTTAGGTGAAATGCAAGGTAAAACAATGGACGTTCATGGTGCGGGGTCGCAGCGTAGTGATCCGAAAACGGGCGAGCCAATGTCTAGAGGTCCACAAGGTGACATGATTCGCGTTGAAAACTATGTACGTTTAGTGCGTGGTGGCGAAGTTAGTATTGCAACAGGGGAATTATTAGAAGTAAAAAGTGAATATAACAATCCTAGTTCATTACAAAGCAGTTCATCACTAAGCAATTCTATATCGAAAAACACAGAAAAATCGCTAAATAGTAGCAATAAATTCATTAATCGCTTTGATAAAAATAATGATGATAAGGTTGAATTGTCAGAGTTTAAGGCGGGTGAACAACGCTTTAAGCATTTTGATAAAAATAACGATGGTTTCATCAGCGCAGATGAAGCACCAACCGGACCACCGAAAGGTGATCATTAAAATATTATTGATTTATTTACTAATTACGGCGGTTTCTATGCTACCTTTTACTGATAATGTTGGGGATAACAAAGATGATAACCGTGTCTATGCAGCAATTTCAGTCATCTTTTGTGGCTGTATTGCAAGGTGAATTATCCTAGTTTGCAAAGTTTAGGCTAGTACCTTAAAGCCCTCACAAATAAAATTAATAAGCATAAAGACGTTTCATCACAGGTTGAAATATAGTTATGCTTTTTACCTATTGTTAGCGTTATTAGGAGTTTTAATAAAATGTATTCAGCAGAGCTATCAATTTTATTATTAAATTTAATTATTATTTTACTTGCGTACTTCTCTATCTATCCAAAATTAGCAGGCAACAGCTTTAATAGAATTTCTTTTTATGACATTTTTACATCAGGCTTTGCTTTGTGCGTTGTTGGATTTAATTACTGGGAAAGTGGGCATCAATTCAACTTGTTATTTTATCCAGTAAACTGGTTTTGGTTTACGCTGTTAACTTATGCGGCAATAGAAATACCAATTATGCTTTTGTACTTTAAAAAATATGACGTTAAGCTATGAATAACGCTAAAACAAAACATACAGCAATGGGGTTTTCAATAAAATAGTTGATTAGGCTTATGGGAAGTTAATGTAAATAAGGAAATGAAATGGATGTAGACGTATTTAGTAGAACAGAAACGAGTGACAAAATAATAGGCGCTTCAACTTACAACTTGGTTATTGGTTTGACGCTGATATGGGGCTTTGCCATTAACTGGTTTATGGTGCAAAATATTTCAGTTGAATCTATTAGTAATATCAATCCAATAGTTTTTTTTATTGGTTATTTTGCCTCGTGTTTTTTCGGTATTTATTTGTTTCGTAAATCTGACAGTCCATTAGTTAGCTTTATTGGTTACAATTTTGTGGTTGTTCCTTTTGGGCTAATTATTAATTTAGTGGTTAGTCAATATAACCCCGACATTGTTCTCGAAGCGATAAGAGTTACGGGCATGGTAACCTTTGTTATGATGTTGTTAGGTTCAATGTATCCTGCGTTTTTTAATAAAATAGCAGGGGGGCTCACTATTGCTCTGTTTTGTGTGATTGTAGTAGAGCTAATTGAGATATTTATATTTAATACGCATCATGGCATTTTAGATTGGATCGTTGCCGTTATTTTCTGTGGTTATATTGGTTACGATTGGGCAAGAGCAAATGCGATCCCAAAAACATACGATAACGCGGTTGATAGTGCCGCGGCTTTATATATGGATATTATTAATTTATTTATACGTATACTAAGAATACTGGGCAGAAAATAGTATTTGAACTAATAATAAATAACGAATTGCTCAATCGAGAGAATATGGAAAATATATATATGAAATTATTAGCAAATATTTTTGTTTTTTTTGTGGCAATAAGCCATGTTGGCATTTTAGTTTTAGAAATGTTTTTTTGGAATCACCCTCTTGGCCAAAAAATATTTTTGATGACGCCTGAAGTCGCAGAATCATCAGCAGTGCTTGCGATGAATCAAGGCCTTTATAATGGTTTTCTTGCTGCGGGCTTGTTTTGGGGGCTGATCATCAGTCGTTTTGATATTAAAGTGTTCTTTTTATCTTGTGTCATCGTTGCCGGTATATTTGGTGGCCTTACTGCAAAAATGAGCATTATATTTACACAAGGATTACCAGCATTAATTGCTCTAATTTTTGTGATTATCAGTTCCCGTAAAACTGTTCATTAATAGTGTGTTAGGCTCGGTGGTGCTTGCAAATAAATCATTCAAGCATCACATTTACAGTCTTTTCCATTTTAAATTAGCTTTAGTTTTATAATACCTTATTCCATTATTCACCTAAGAAGTAAGCAGATATGAAAGTACTCACTGTTTTTTTATTCACTTTGTTTATATGCTCATGTGCAACAATTAAAACGATTAATCCTTACAATAACCATATTAATATCTCTCATTTTGGCAAGAAAAGTTATTGTAAAGATATACCAAGAATTTATAGTGGTATTTCATACAACCTTTGTCTTATGTACGGGGAACCAAGTAACAAAAAAAACATAGGTAGCTCTGTTAATAATGTTCCCTTAGTGTTTATTGATACGGTTTTCTCTGCCGTTTCAGATACAGTTGTTTTACCCTATACCATCGTTATGCAGGCTGAAAAGGGCGATATTAAGGTTAATTAATAAAAACTTCAGTTTCATTACTAAGTACACAAAGGGCGAGTAACTCATCATATGTATTGTCGATTTAAATCAATTGTTATCTTAATCTTTTTGTTTATTGTTATTGTTGGTTGTTCAGAGCAAAATAAAACAATTAAATTAACGCAAGACAGTGTCATTCTTGCTTTTGGTGATAGCCTTACTAAAGGCACAGGGGGGACAGTAAATAAGAGTTATCCAAATATTTTACAAACAACCTTAGGTATCACGGTAATCAATGAAGGTATACCTGGTGAAACAAGTAGTAAAGGTCTACAGAGGTTAGACAAAACACTTAAATTAACAACGCCAAGCCTTGTTATTTTATGCCATGGTGGAAACGACATTCTTAAAGGTTTATCCAAAGAAAAACTTGAACATAATTTGGCACAGATGATTGAGTTGATTCAGTCTTATGGCGTAGAAGTCATATTAGTTGGTGTGCCCAAACCTTCAATCAATTTATCAACGTTACCCTTATATGAAAGGTTAGCGAGCCAGTATATGTTGGTGTCTGATCTAAAAAGTTTACCTGATTTACTTAAGCAGCGAAGTATGAAGTCAGATAGTGTCCATTTAAATGACAAAGGTTATCGTCAATTAGCGTTAAACCTGGCCGCTAAAATTCAAATTATTTAATGTAAATAACTAATATCTATCAGGGAGTGCTCAATCAATGAAACTGGTATAAGTTTTTTTTGAGCAAGCATTTGTATTGTCCTTTGTAGATTTCTGGCCTGAGTATACGGCATTTACCAATCAAGGAATTGATGGTGGTTTTTATCAGTCAGACTTCACGCTAACAACAGCTAGCGGATCTGCTTTGCTAGTGTTACTAAGCGATAACCTTGAATAATTTCTACGTCTTGTTGAATCAGTGGAAGGGAAAATTACTAAACCTATGTTCTCTTTTCCTGGCGGTCTTAGATTTCAACTAACTGACTCCTATGGTAATGAATCAGCGGTATGGGCGAAAGCTAGTGAATCGTTTGAGCCTTGCTTAGCTAATATTTAGTTATTATCCCACTATATTAATTTTTAACAATATAGTGGGAATTATATTCTCTAATGCTTTTATATTATATTTCTAGTGAGTAGCGTTTTCGCCCCAAATTTCTTGTAAGCGTTTATCTCGACCACAACCCCAACGATAAGCGTTATAACGAACAGGACTATTTTTATAAAAGTCTTGGTGATAGCTTTCATCTCCCTTAATAGGGTAAAAAGTACCAGCAGCTAAAATAGGGGTAACAACGAGTTGATTTGGGAACTTTGCTACAACAGCTTTTTTTGTCTGTTCAGCTAATGCTCTTTCTTGTTCATTGGCAACAAAAATGGCACTTAGGTAGCTTGGTCCTTTATCGCAAAACTGGCCTTTAGCATCAAAGGGATCAATATTTACCCAAAAATGGTCCAATATTCCTTGATAGCTTACTTTTTTTGGATCATAGGTTATTTCAACTGCCTCATAATGTCCGCGATGATCGCCTTGATAAGTAGGATTTTTTACTTTACCCCCTGTAAAGCCTGAAACAACCGAGGTAACGCCAGGTAATTTTTCAAAGTCAGATTCCATGCACCAAAAACAACCGCCAGCTAAAACGGCCTTATCTGCATTCGCTATGGATGTATAAAAAAGTAACGATGTTGATAAAACTAATCCAAGTATTTTTTTCATAAAATTTCGCTCTAATTAATATTTATATAGATGTAATTAATAGACCTGAACTAGATAAAAAATATTTCAATAACAGTTAAATTTTAATGAAAAGTTAGGGTGATTTTTCATATTTGAATGAACAAAAAAGATACAAATCCAACGTGTGAAAGCAGGGCTTTTTTTGTATAAATATTAACCATTTTGTTTTTTTATTTGCATAAAAAAAGTACTGAAATTTATAAAAATAGAGTAAAAGTTCTAATTTTTTTATGAATTTCAAAAAAAAATTATGCATCAAAAATAAATGATTTAAAAAATATGGCTATCTCTGAAGGCTAGTAATAACAAGGGCTTCAAGTTTTTTGTTATTTTATCAAGTCAAAAAAAATTTATTAAAAATTATCTAAGTTTCCTTGAGGTTCGCATGGAACACTTGGCAGTTAGATTAACAAATACTACAATACGGCCTTACTAAAATACGACAAGGATGCATTTTAGTACAAGTTATTACGCAGTTGAAAAAAATAATTTCAAGCAGTTAATTGCGTAAAAAATGTGTCTGTTTTATCGGGGTAAATTCATTCTCTATGTTAATTACTAATTCGCAAAATGACATACTAGCAATCTAATATGTACTGAACAGTAAAAACCTCATAGATAATACATACGTCATAAAATCTCTATAATCTTAAAAATAAAAGTGGTTGAATATGCAATTAGAACGCATTCGAAATAGTGAGTTACATCAAAAAATAATGTCGGCGGAAGAAGCTTGTGATTTCATTGAAGATGGAATGACAGTCGGTATGAGTGGTTTTACTCGTGCAGGAGAGGCTAAAGCTGTTCCTAAAGCATTGGCAGAAAAAGCAAAATTAAACCCTATGAAAATCAATCTAATGACAGGTGCATCATTAGGTAATGATTTAGACAAACTGTTGACGGAAGCAGGTGTTCTAGCACGTCGTATGCCATTCCAAGTAGATAACACATTACGTAAAGCGATCAATAATGGTCAAGTAATGTTTATTGATCAACATTTATCTGAAACTGTAGAGCAAATGCGTAATAAACAATTGCCTCTACCTGATGTAGCCGTTATCGAAGCTGTTGCAATTACAGAAGATGGACACATCGTCCCTACAACTTCTGTAGGAAATTCTGCAAGTTTTGCTATTTTCGCTAAAAAAATAATCGTTGAAATTAACACGTTGCATCAGCCAGAGTTAGAAGGTTTACACGATATTTATATTCCTTCTTACCGTCCAACGAGAACACCAATTCCATTAGTGAAAGTAGATGATCGTATTGGTAGTACTGCTATTCCTATTGATCCAGCAAAAATCGCTGGTATTGTTTTCACTAACCAAAGTGATTCATTCTCTACGGTTACTGACCCTGATGAAGATACGGCAAACATTGCAAAACACTTAGTTAACTTTTTTGAACAAGAAGTTGCAGAAAAACGTCTTCCTGAAAATTTAGGGCCACTACAAGCAGGTATTGGTAACATTGCGAATGCTGTAATGATGGGACTATTAGATTCTGACTTTAAAGATCTAACAATGTATTCAGAAGTTTTACAAGATTCTACATTCGATTTAATGGATGCAGGTAAACTAGACTTTGCGTCTGGTTGTTCTATTATTTTATCTGAACGTTGTAATTCACAAGTATTTAATAACTTAGAAAAATATAGAGACAAACTTGTTTTACGTCCTCAAGAGATGTCTAACCACCCTGAAATTGTGCGTCGTCTAGGCATTATTGCAATAAACACAGCATTAGAGTTTGATATTTACGGTAACGTAAACTCAACGCATGTTTGTGGTACTAAAATGATGAACGGTATTGGTGGCTCAGGTGATTTCGCTCGTAACGCAAACCTTTCTTTCTTCGTAACTAAATCAATTGCTAAAAACGGTGCAATATCAAGTGTTGTTCCTATGGTTAGCCATGTTGATCATACTGAGCATGATGTTGACATTTTAGTAACAGAGCAAGGTCTAGCTGATTTACGTGGTTTAGCTCCACGTGAAAGAGCAGTAGAAGTTATTAACAACTGTGTTCATCCTGATTATCGTGAAGCAATGTTAGATTACTTTAAGCGTTCTTGTGAGCGTGGTGGACATACCCCTCATTTACTTGAAGAAGCTTTCAGCTGGCATACTCGCCTTGAAACTACAGGTACAATGAAAAAAAGTTAATTCGTTATAATGCTAGATGTTAGCAACTAACGATATAAAATTTTTTAGTCTCATAAAAAGCTCATTTTATTTAATAAAATGAGCTTTTTTTATAAATGAAGTTTAAGTTTCTATAAATAAAAATTAATGGCGCTTAAGCATAAAGGCATATATTTATACAATAGCAATAGATAAATTTGTATAACTCTACATTAAAGAAAGCGAATTATTAAACACTCATGAGATAAATCAAAGAAAACATTACTGCCATTTTAATACTAGCCATAATCCACTATGGATAAAATTTCACAGTTAACTCGTATGATCAACGTTATGGAATACCAAAATATACGGGTGTTATAAAATAAATTAAATGCTCTTATATAATATTACTTAATTATTAACATAGTGTTGTATGATAGAGAATAGTCTCCGCTCAATAAGTCCAACTAATTGTAATTATAGTATTTAAGGAAAATAATCATGAGTATTTCAATAGGGTTTAAGCAAAGGATAATGTTGGCTTCGACGCTGTTAGTGGCCGTTTCTTTGTTGGTTACTAATTGGCTTGATTATACTAATAATCGCAATAAAAGTATGGCTAGGGTTGAGCAACAGGCAAGTTCAGAAATTAATCGTATCAAAAATGATATCAATATATGGCTAACTAATAGTATGACTGTTGTCTCTAATGCGAAAGAGCAGCTTAATAGTAATGATACAGATAAAAAAATAGAAATTGCTAAACTGCTGGTGGCTTCCACACCTTTAGATGCTATTAATTTTGCAGACAGTGATGGCTTAACTATTGGTAATGCAGGTGTTATTAAGGACTATGATGCTAAGCAAGAAGCATGGTATCAAGATGCTAAATCTGCCAATCGGTTAATGATGACAGAAATATATTTTGACCAAGGTATATCTGATAAATATATGTTTAGTTTTTTAGATGTCCAAAACAATGGTGTTATTGGTGGGGACATATTTCTAGAAGCTGTAAATGCCTTTATCAATAATGTTGATTTTTATGGTGCTAATGTAAGCCTTTATGATGGTAAGGGTGGGCTTATTAGTACATCAGGAGAGGGAGCTTTTGGTGATAGAATTTCTGATAATAAAGCGTTAATAAATATTGAACAAAAAGTGTTATCCACTAGTAGTGGCACATATCGTTATGAAGATGATGGTGATAAACATTATGCTGCATACTCTGAATTAGACTTACTTGGCGGTGGTAAATGGCACATTGTTATTGATATTGATGAATCGATATCTTTCGCCTTTTTAGATGAACTATTGTTTTCTGCCATGTTAACCACATTCATCTTAATCGTATTAACAGTGATACTGTTAATTTTTACTCTATCAAAAATATATACACCAATTATAACGCTAAAACAAAGAGTTGAAGATTTAGCTAAAGGTAATGGTGATTTAACTCATCGTATAGAGGTTAAAGGAGATGACGATTTAGCAAAAATCGCTGAATCAGTTAATACGTTTATCAGCCAGTTACAATCAATGATGATTCAAATTTTAGCTTCATCAGATCATATTTCAAAAGAAATTGATCAACTTAAAAATATGTCAGATTTAACTGCTCAATCTCTAACAATACATAGTAGTGAAACCGAACAAGCAGTGACCGCAATTACTGAGATGAGTGCTTCTGCCAGTACGGTTGCAGATAATGCGAAACAAACAGCATTAAGTACCAAAAAAGCAAGTGACGAAGCTTTATCATCTAAAAACTTGGTGCTTACATCTTCACAAAGTGTCGAAACCTTAGTAAATGAAGTTGAGTCTGCAGCAGCATGTATTAATACCATGAACGATAATACACAAGAAATTGTATCGGTATTAAGTGTTATCGGCGCAATTGCTGATCAAACGAATTTATTGGCTTTAAATGCTGCAATTGAGGCAGCACGTGCAGGTGAACAAGGACGTGGTTTTGCAGTTGTAGCGGATGAAGTTCGCTCTCTTGCTGCACGAACGCAATCGAGCACTGCTGAAATCAATGATTTACTTGCTAAATTAACCAGCGATGCAGCACTGGCGGTTAAAGCAATGGATTTAACGAAAGAAAGTTGTCAATCAACTACCGACAATACATTATTGGTTGGGACAGGTTTAGATGCTATGGCGGGCTCTATTATTGAAATCAATGAATTGAGTACTCATATCGCCACGGCTTCTGAAGAACAAAGTCATGTAGCAGAAGAAATAAATAGAAATATGGCTTCAATCCAAGAAATGGTAGTCAGCTTGACCGAAAACGGTTTATTAACGGTCGCAAGTACAGATGAATTGTTAGCAGAGAATACTCAATTGGTTAATTTAGTCAGTCGTTTTAAATTGAGTTAATGAATAACTCTGATAGTGTTATAAATCTGTAAATTAAAACTTTATAGGTTCGTAAGTAATATAAATCATAGTAAGGAAAGTTAATGCCACATTTTGTAATGGACTGCTCAGAAAGCGTCCTTGAATATCACGATGAAGAATTTATTATTGAACAGATACATCTTATTGCAAACTCTACAGGTTTGTTTGATGAAGGTGATATAAAAGTCAGAATGAACCCATTTAAAAAATATTCTGTAGCGAATAAACGTGAAGATTTTATTCATGTATTTGCGCATATAATGCAAGGACGAACTACAGAGCAAAAGGCAAATTTATCGAAACAAGTAGTTAATAAATTAGTGCTTTTGTTTCCAGAGATCTCTAATATAGCAATGAACATTAGTGACTTTGAAAAGGCTACTTATTGTAATCGCGCTATGTTGTAGTGCAGCCTATTTTTAATCTTACAAGAATTTATAAATGTTAAGTTACTTATGGAAATCATTTTAATTCGACACGGGAAGCCAACGTCAGCCAACAATCCGATGGTGAATGCTGCTGAGTATGCTAAATGGATCAGGCGATATAATTTTTCAGACGTTGCTGATAATAGCCGGCCTAAAAGTATAAATACTAATTACATATCACAGTACACGATATCAAGTGATTTAAAACGAGCAATACACTCTACAAATATTTACGTGGGTAAAAAACCAGATGAAATTAATAGGCTTTATAGAGAAATGGAAATACCTAGATACAAACTGCCATTTAGCTTAACCGCTTGGCAGTGGGTATATTTTTGTAGAGTGCTATGGATGTTTGGTTTTACAGGTTCATTTGAGACTTTTAAACAAGCCAAACAGCGCGCTAATATTGCGGCGAGCGAATTAATAAAAGCAGCTAATAAGCAAAACACGGTAGTATTGTTTGGCCATGGATTTATGAATCGTTATATTAGAAAATCACTTATTCAAGCCGGTTGGACGTTAACATCTAAAAGTAATGATTACTGGGGTGTTACTCGCCTTAAAATTTGATGAACATTATGAAATTAGCAACACCAACTGATCTGCAACTTGTTGAGTTAATGTCTTGGTTTACGAGTGAAAAGGAGCTCACGGTTTGGTCTGGCCCCAATTTTAGCTATCCCTTTGATCTAAAATCGTTTAAACGTGATTTAAAGCTTAACACTTTAGCGTCATTTTCGATGGTTTCAAACGAAGGCGATTTGCTAGCATTTGGACAATATTATTTAAGGTTAGGTAAGTGTCATCTTGGCAGGTTAGTGGTTAATCCTCGCTTTCGGGGGAAAGGAATTATTGCTAGTTTGATAAGTCAGTTGAGCGTTTTAGGTAAGTCAGATTTAAATACGCAATCATGCTCACTATTTGTTTTAGCTCATAATAAAAATGCAATTAAGGCCTATACCAAGCTTGGCTTTTGTATTACCGATTATCCAGAAAAAATAGCATTAGCAAATTGCTTATATATGGTGCAACAATAACTACAAAGTAGAAGGTTAACTTCAAGCTATTTGTTCGCACACGCCTTATAAAAACAGTATTTGTTTATCCACATCATCATACTTTTCGTTAGTTCCATTAGTCCATTAGCTCTGTTAGTGAAGCGCTTATGTAGACTTTACTATCAGATGTCATAATTTAACTTCAATGTCTTTCAATCACTAATTGTGTGTTTTTTAACCGCGGTTAAATCTTATATAAATTTATAACGATAATTGACCTATTGTACCAATCGGTATAGAATTAGGTGCAAGTTACCGATTGGTACAATAGGTGTTTTTTAATTTTCAATAGGAGCAAAAAGTGGACGGTTTAATTAAAGGTAAAGTAGCATTAGTGACTGGGGCTAACCGTGGGATTGGCAGAGCAATTGTCGACTCACTTATTACTAATGGCGCTGCTAAGGTTTATCTTGCTGTACGTAAGCCTGAGTCAGCTAAAGAAATTGAAGCACAATATGGTGATAAAGTTGTTACCTTAGCTGCAGATGTTGCTGATACAGCATCTATTCAACATTTAGCTACTCAAGCTAGCGATGTTGATATTCTAGTAAACAACGCAGGTATTATGCATATTACGTCACCATTAAGTGAAAATGCCGAAGCGTCGTTACAGGATCAATTCAATGTTAATGTTTTTGGTTTGATGCGTGTAGCCAATGCATTTTCAGATATTTTAGAGCGCAATAAAGGTGTGCTAGTGCAGTTAAACTCAATTGCTTCTGTTAAAACGTTTGGTGATATTGCGACTTACTGTGCATCTAAAGCCGCGGCATATTCGATCACCCAGGGTTTGAAAGATAAATGGTCTGATAAAGGTATTCGTGTATTGAGCGTTCATCCAGGTCCAATTGGTACTGATATGGGGAATTTAGCTGGTTTTGAAGGTGCACCTGAGGCAACAGTGGTTTCAGAGGCCATTATTACTGCGCTAAATAATGGCGATTTTCATACCTTTCCAGATCCTGTTGCAAAGCAAATTGAAGCGGCTTATCAGTCTTTCTCTGATGCGATTATTACTAGCGATATATCAGTGTAGAGCGTTGATTTAATCAGGATATTCTTTGATTTACACTTGTGTAACGCGAATCAGAGAACATTAAAAATCGATTAATGTAAATTAATCGATTTTTTATTGAGCTATTTTAAATCTTATTCTTCCAACGACAATAAAGTGCTGATAGCTAGGGGATATCTGCTATCTAGGCAATACTGACTGTTAACCTATAAGCTGAGCATTTTCTTCTTTAATCTTGCTAACTCAATGGCATTAGAGCGTACGGTGAGTTTAATATGATCAAATTCATAATCTTCTTTAGTCACACTCATAGTAGAGCGTATTTCACCAACGATGCCTTTAGCGGTATAAGGAATAACAATTTCTTCTTCAATCATTTCTTCTTGAGCAATGTTAACAATATATTGATGTAATTTGTTAACATCGGTCGGATTACGAGCTGATGTTAACATGGCCTCTGGAAATTCTTCCATCAATGCGTTTTGTTGCTCAATAGTGAGTTGATCAGACTTATTAAGTACGAGTAGTTTTTTACTTTCTTGCACACCAACTTCTGCTAAAACCTCGTGTACTACATCAAGTTGTGAGCGAAATGAAGGATCTGAAGCGTCAACAACGTATAGTAATAGTGACGCATCATGCGCTTCTGCCAACGTAGAATGAAATGAGGCAACGAGATCATGGGGTAACTTTTTAATAAAACCTACGGTATCAGAGACTAATATGCGAGGGTGGGTTACTGGAAATAAGGCACGAACAGTGGTATCAAGTGTTGCGAAGAGTTTATTTTCACCTTCAACATTACTACCAGTAATAGCGCGCATCATCGATGATTTACCCGCATTTGTATAACCGACTAACGCAACACAAAAATTTTCAGAACGTTGTGTACGTCGACCTTTCATTTCATCTTGAACGTTGACTAGCTCGCGTTTTAATTCTGCTAGTTGATCACGTACTTTACGGCGATTTAGCTCTAGCGTAGTTTCACCGGCACCTTTACCCATTTGGCGCTCTTTGTCACCACAGGATGTTTCACGTAGACGCGGTGCGACATAATTTAAACGTGCAATTTCAACTTGCAACTTAGCTGTTTTTGTACGCGCATGACGACTAAATATTTCAATAATCACGCCGGTACGATCGAATACTTCTACGCCCAATTGATTTTCGACGTTACGTAGTTGAGAAGGTGTTAAATCACAATCAAAAACAACAACGTCGGCACAGGCAAAGGGAAGGTTCTCTGATGGTATAGTAGTTAATTCATCGTCATCAAGTGAAACTTCGTTTTCTTCACTCATTTCAATAATACCTTTATTACCGGTGAGCTCAGCTATTTCAGCTAGTTTGCCTAAACCGAGTACATTAACTCTTTTTGTTGAACTTTGTTTTTGTGACTGGGTGCCAACTACTTTGAACCCCAATGTAGTTACTAAGCGCGCAAGCTCTGCAAGTGATTCTATTGCTTCATCACCTTTAAATTCTGGTGTACAAACAGAAATGAGTAAAGCGTGATTAAGTGATGCTTTTGCGGTTAATTGCATAATTTTTTGTTGTTAATGCACTAACTAGTGCAAACCTAATTTTTAATCTGAATATGTATTGATCTTACGCTGTTATCGCTTCGCTTTATAGGGGAGATAATGTTTATTTTAGTAGTCAGATATAGTTGCTATATTTAAAAGAGGTAAGCGTATTTTATTATTTTACTGTGTTGAGTTATCTTCAGGGGATAAGAACAAAAAGGATAAAACCGGTAAAGTCTTATCCTTGTATTTTGATTTTTTTATTCGGTTATTCAGTGATAACTTGATAGATGGTTACCGAGCCACTGACTTCATTACCAATAATCAGTAATGGCATTCCACTAGGACTTTGTTCACTCGGTACAAACGCGATACTTTCAGGGCCTAAATCACCAGCACTTTCAATCATTGTGCAGTCCATCCCTTCATTTGGATCACAAGGGTTATCTAAATCATCATCTAATTCAAAGTCTATGTCAAAATCACGATTATTATAAAAAGATGAAAAACTCACATCAAACGGATTAGTAATGTCATAAATGAATAAGTTTCCAGAGCGTTCGCTGGCTATAAAGCCATAAGTTCTTTCACCTATTTTTCCAACAGCAATAGCTTCAGGCTCGCCACCTTTATCATCAGATCGATTATCACCTTTATTTTCGGTATGAGCACTATTAAAGTTATTACCGAGTACTGAGGCAGAAATTTTACCAAAGTCATCACCTGAATCAAAAATAAGATTGATATTTTGGTCCCAAATTGAGAATGAACGAGCGCCATAGCTATATAATGCTTCATAAGTACCATCATTATCAGCATCGCCTAAAGCGGTAGTGACTTTTAATCGACCTAAACCATCGTCACCGCCACTGGCATCGTAAATTGATTGTAATTCGGCAGATAAACTTTTATTCAATTCTGTAGGATCAATGATATCAGCGACTCTAACTTCTTCTGAGTAAGCATCATAATCGCGAGAATCACCTTCGTTTGCTGATAATATAAAAGTTGCGCCATTCCATTGATACGCGGTGATCGTATCAGGTTGGTACATGCCAAATAAATTTGTAACATGTTGGAATGATGCGATTTCGTCTTTATTGGAAAAATCTAATTGAAACTCATCCCAATCTTTAAAACCTAACGGCTTAATTTCAATAGTATTTTCTTCTAAATTTAAAATACCAATAGCATTGTTTTCTTGTAATGATATATAAGCGGTTTTGCTATCGTCACTCACTGTTATATATTCTGGCTCTAAGCTTTGAGCAAGTGTTGTGCCTATTGGGCCAGCAAACTTTAATCCAGCTGCTTTTAATAGTGCTAATCGTTTCGCGTCGGTATTAAAGTCATTGTCATCAAGTAAATCACTACTAAAAGTGATATCACTCGTTAAGTTTATTGTGCTACTTAAATCCTCAGGTACTGAGTTATTGATATTGATTATTGAGATAGAACCTTCAGGATCAACAGAGTAATCATTTTTTGGTTCGCCTTCATTAGCAACTAATACTTTTTTTCCATCTGGGGTAAAGGTAAGCATGTCAGGTAGAGCGCCTACTTTAACGGCTTTAATAAACGAGCCTACACCTTGACTATTCAATTGATAAAATAATACGGCACCTTCTTGAGTTTTGTCATTAGCTTCGACCGCAATGGCTAAGTTGTTCTCAAAAATAGCAATAGAATTTGCCGCACCTAAGGTAATGGTTTCTCTTGTGTTATTCGAAAGTAACACTTGCACTTCACTAGGAAAGTTAAAGGTAGTTGATGATAAACTAGTATCAGTAATTGGGTTGCCAACTTCTGTGGTTGGAAGGCTTACTAAATTAATTACTTCTATTTGGTTACTTGCACTATTAACCGCAAAAGCAGAGTTAGAGGCTTGATGAAATTGTACAATTTCAGCAGCACTTCTACCTGCTATTTCACTACCTCCGGCACTAAAGCGTCCAACTACTTCAACACTCACCTGCTGCGTAGCATCTTTTCCTGGAATACCTTGAGGTCCAGTAGGGCCTTGCTGACCGGGAGAACCTGCTATTCCGGCTTCGCCATTGTTACCGTCATCACCAGTAAACTGGCAAGCAGAGAGAAGTGATATGATTGATAATGCTATTATTGATTTTTTTATAGACATGTAAATTCCACTTATGTATTTTTATTTTAAAACGCATGAGTGTAATCACATTAAATGACATTTTTATAATAAATTAATGAAGGAAATATTACAGCTGAAAAACAGGGGGTGATTAATAAATGAGCATATTTTAATGGTGAAACCACGCAAATATGCTCAAAGAGTTAGTCTAGGTATTAGCTGATATATTTAGTTTAAAGGCTTAGTTCACTTGTAGATTGTCAACATGCTAACCAAATTACTGTTTTAGTTTTACAGCGTTAGCGAGTAAGGCTAATATATCTTCACTAACTGTTAAATCAATACAAGCATCGGTGATACTTTTACCGTAAACGAGAGGAACATCTGCTTTAACTACTTGATTTCCTGCTTCGATAAAGCTTTCGATCATAACACCAAATACACTGTCGCTGCCTTGGTGGATTTGTTCAGCTAATGAACGAGCCACATCAATTTGCTTGTTATGATCTTTATAGCTATTACCATGGCTACAATCTACCATAATACTTTGATTAAGTTGTGCTTTTGCTAGTTTTTCACAAGTATCTTTTATGTCTTCAGCACTATAGTTAGGTGTTTTACCGCCACGTAATATGACATGGGCGAACGGGTTACCATGTGTACGATAAATACACATTTGTCCACTTTTATCGGGAGAATAAAGTACATGGGGCACGCTTGCTGCTTGAATCGCATCTAATGCTATTTTTACATTGCCATCGGTGCCATTTTTAAAACCAACAGGGCAGGAAAGGGCAGAAGCTAGCTCTCGATGAACTTGGCTTTCAGTCGTTCTCGCACCAATAGCCCCCCAACTTATAAGATCAGAGATATATTGCCCGGTAACCATATCTAAAAATTCAGTCCCTGCAGGTAAGCCCATTTCATTGATATCAACTAGTAACTGGCGAGCAAGATTTAGCCCTTTAGCAACGTTAAATGATTTATCTAAGTCTGGGTCGCTAATGAGTCCTTTCCAACCTACCGTTGTGCGTGGTTTTTCAAAGTAAACACGCATCACAATCAATAATTCATTACTGTATTTATCACGTAATTTTTTTAACCGTTGTGCGTAATCAATAGCGGCTTTAGGATCATGAATCGAGCAAGGCCCAATAATAACTAATAAGCGCTTATCTTCGCCTGTGATTATTGCTTCGACTTCTTGTCGACTTTTCATAATAAAATCGGCGGTGCGCTTACTCAGTGGTATTTGCTCTGCTAATTCGGCTGGTGACACTAAGTTTTCAATTAAACTTGTGCGTAATTCATCTGTTTTTATAGTCATGGGATTAATTATTTTGTTGCATTATACGCAGCAGTTTAAAAAGTGATAAAAATCCTGCGTATAAAGTAGGGTATGTGGCTAAGATAGCTAAATTAAGGGGTAATGTGAACTATTTTAACAATTTAAATAATGGTTAATTACCTTTGTTTGTTAATATATTTGTGCGTTAGTATTTATATCTTTGCAGTCCTGTTTCATTTAGGATTTTAGCGGTAATCTCTTCTACTGAAAATTTAGTGGTATTAATAAAAGGAATCTTCTCTTTTTTATACAATTTTTCTACTTCACGTACTTCCATTTTGCATTGTCTTGCTGAGGCATATTTAGAGTTAGACATTCTACCTTCACGAATATCGACTAAGCGTTGGGCATCTATGGTTAAGCCAAAAAGTTTCTTTTTATATGGTTTTAAGAAGTCCGGTATTCTAAGTTCATCCATGTCATCATCAGTAAAAGGATAATTAGCAGCTTTAATTCCATACTGTAAAGCTAAATAAAGTGAACTTGGTGTTTTACCTGAGCGAGAAACCCCAACTAAAATAACATCAGCTTCTTCATAATTGGTGACATTTGAACCGTCATCGTTGGCTAATGCATAATTTACCGCTTCAATTCTATAATCGTAACTATTTTCTTGAATGCTATGTGTTCTATGCGCTTTAGGCTTAGCTTTCATATTTAATTTTTTTTCTAACGGTTCAACAAAATGCTCTAAAAAGTTAAATATAACACCATCACAACTATCAATTATTTCGCGGATTTCGTTATCTACAAAGGTATGAAATACCAAAGCAGGCTCTTTAGAGCGAGCAGTTGCTTTATTGATTTTCTCTTTTGTCGCGAGTGCTTTTTCCGTTGTTTCAACAAAAGAAATCGTTTGATGCTCAAAAGTTGTGGGAAATAACGAAAGTAAAGCGTGTCCGAAGACCTCTGAAGTGATAGCTGTGCCATCGGAAATATAAAAAGCTGTACGCATTTAAGGTCCTTATAATATAGTTTTGAAAGTAATACTGAAAACTTCTAAGTTTTATATCATTTTTGGTTTTAGTTTCAATAGTTGGCAGTGTAGAATGTTCCCAGTTATAAATATAGTAGTAAACTTTAATTAGCTTTTTTATCTTTTTGTCGATTCAATGGAGAATTGTTGTGCAAGAAAATGTACTTTGGTATGAAAACTTGGGAATGGGTGATGTTGACCGCGTAGGCGGAAAAAATGCATCACTTGGAGAAATGATTTCAAATTTGTCAAACGTAGGAGTGCAAGTTCCTACAGGTTTTGCGACAACATCTTTTGCCTTTAATGAATTCTTAGAACAAAGTGGTATTAATGAGAAAATATACCAACTTCTTGATACCCTTGATGTTGATGATGTTAATGAATTATCAACATGCGGAGAAACTATTCGCCAATGGATTATTGACACACCTTTCTTACCACAAATGCAACAAGACATTGAGCAGGCTTATAATAAATTAGCTGGTGACTTCACTGACGATGCTTCTTTTGCTGTACGTTCATCAGCAACCGCTGAAGATATGCCAGATGCTTCATTTGCAGGACAACAAGAAACCTTTTTGAATGTTCGTGGTCTTGAGGCCGTTATGATAGCAATTAAGCATGTCTTTGCTTCGCTGTTTAATGACCGAGCTATCTCTTACCGCGTTCACCAAGGTTATGATCATCGTGGTGTTGCACTATCTGCGGGTATTCAACGCATGGTACGTAGTGATATTTCAGCTTCAGGTGTTATGTTCACTATTGACACCGAATCAGGCTTTGAAGATGTTGTATTTATTACATCGAGTTTTGGTTTGGGCGAAATGGTAGTACAAGGTGCTGTCAATCCAGATGAATTTTATGTGCATAAACCAACATTAGCGAAAGAAAAGCCTGCTGTTATTCGTCGTAACATTGGTAGTAAAGCCATTAAAATGGTTTACACTGCATCTCAAGAGCATAATAAACAAGTTGAAATTGTTGATATTGATGAGAAAGATTCTAATCGTTTTTCATTAACAGACAATGAAGTGCAAGAGCTAGCTAAACAGGCTGTAATTATTGAAAAGCATTATGGTCGTGCAATGGATATTGAATGGGCTAAAGATGGTTTAGACAATAAACTTTATATTGTTCAGGCTCGCCCTGAAACTGTTAAAAGCCGTGAAAACACCAATGTAATGGAACAGTTCCAATTACAAACAAGTACTAATGTTATCTGTGAAGGTCGTTCTATCGGGCATAAAATCGGTAGTGGTGAAGCTAAAGTACTATCTTCAATTGAAGAAATGGATAAAATTTTACCTGGTGATGTACTTGTTACTGACATGACAGATCCAGATTGGGAGCCGATCATGAAGCGAGCTTCTGCCATTGTTACTAACCGTGGCGGTAGAACTTGTCATGCAGCGATAATTGCTCGTGAAATGGGTATTCCAGCGGTAGTAGGTTGTGGTAATGCAACCGATTTAATTAAAACTGGCGATGAGATTACTGTTTCTTGTGCTGAAGGTGATACCGGGTTTATTTACCAAGGTAAACTTGATTATACGGTTACCACGTCTGAAATCGATGCAATGCCAGAATTACCGCTTAAAATAATGATGAACATTGGTAACCCAGACCGAGCATTTGCTTTTGCCAAATTGCCCAATGCAGGTATTGGTTTAGCGCGCTTAGAGTTTATTATCAATAAAATGATTGGTATTCATCCAAAAGCATTATTAAATTTTGATAAGCAGTCTGCTGATTTACAAGACGAAATTAATGACATTATTGCCGGTTACGAAAGCCCAGTTGAGTTTTACATTGCTAAACTTACTGAAGGTATTTCAACGTTAGCATCCGCTTTCGCACCAGAAAAAGTGATTGTTCGTATGTCTGACTTTAAATCGAATGAATATGCTAATTTAGTAGGTGGCGAAGAATTCGAACCTGATGAAGAAAACCCAATGATTGGTTATCGTGGTGCTGCACGTTACATTTCAAAAGATTTCCGTGATTGTTTTGCATTAGAGTGTGAAGCAATTAAACGCGTAAGAAACGAAATGGATTTAACCAATGTAGAAGTAATGATTCCGTTTGTTCGAACTCTTGAAGAAGCAGCCGATGTTATTGATATTTTGGCAGAGCACGGTTTAAAACGTGGTGAAAATGGCTTACGTATTATTATGATGTGTGAATTACCGTCAAACGCTTTACTCGCTGACCAATTCCTCGATTATTTTGATGGTTTCTCTATTGGCTCTAACGATTTAACTCAGCTAACACTCGGTCTAGATAGAGATTCAGGGTTAATCGCTCATTTATTTGATGAACGTGATCCTGCAATAAAAATCTTATTATCAATGGCAATTAGTGCATGTAAAAAACGTGGTAAATATGTCGGTATTTGTGGTCAAGGCCCGTCAGATCATGAAGATTTTGCTGCATGGTTAGTTGATCAAGGCATTGATAGTGTTTCATTAAATCCAGACACCGTTTTGCCAACATGGTTATATTTAGCCGATAAGTTAGCCAATAAATAAGCGGCATTATTGTTAATGAATAAGGCATCACTAGATAACTAGTGGTGCTTTTTTTTTGATAAAAATTAACTTGGCAATCCATTATTACGTAAATTTTTCACATTACGATTAATAATATGTCTTAAGGCAATTCTGTACAGTAGTTTTTTAAAGCCCTTTAGATTACTGCCGTGGATATTATAAAAATCGTCAGGGGTGTCGAATATGCCAAAATCATCGGCAATACCTCCAGATTGAATATAAGTAGACTCAGTTGTTATTTCATTGTCGGGTTGCTGTAAATTCGAAACATTAATACCATAGCCGTTAAAATTTTTATTGTTTGGATAGGCTTGTTGTACCTGAGTTAGTAATGTTTTATCAATAATGAAACCTTCATGGTTTAGCCATACACCCTTAATTTTTACCTCTACCCAGCTATGCAAAATACGTTTTGGCGCAAGTAACATTAAGTCATTAGGAATAACGCCTCGTTGCAAAGCATTATAAATGGTAAAACCATGGAATTTACAGGGAATATTTAATGCTCTCAGTAAGGCCATAAATAATGTACTTTTAGTATTACATTGACCATAACCATCATTAAGTACATCACTAGCAGGTATGGCGTCATCTCGGTTGTAACCAAACTGTATTTCATCACGGATAAAATAGTATACCGCTTGCAGTGCTTGCTCTGGTGCTAATGTTCGCCAAGCTTTGTGTTCGATAAGGGATTGAATAGTTGGGTGCTGATAGTTAAGTAGTTCACTGCTTGCTATATAGTTCTTTGTCATATTAACCTCTAAAATTTAATTTTATATTTCATTAATTTTTAGAGAAGCATAACGAAGAGAAGCTGTGAATTATTGAATAAACTAGCTATGTTATTTTATTTAAAACAACTCAATAATTGTTTGCTGGTCATGCCAAAGGTGCTTTTAATGGTTCGACACAGATGTGCACTATCGCTAAAACCGGTAAGATAAGCTGCTTCCGTTATATTTCCCCCTGTGCTAATTGCCTGAATAGCGCATATTAGTCGACGCCATAATAAATAAGGCCGCCAGGATACACCTAACTCTTTAGTGACAAGGTGTAAAAATTGGCTCTCTGAAATTGCTAACCAATTCGCGACATCTTTTGCGCGCCATTGCTCGGGTTTCAGACAATCTCCGGTTAAACAGCTATCTAGTCGCGCAAGTAATTTTAATAAATGCTTACTTCGGCATTGATAAGGATTATTTTTTAGCGACTCAACTAAAAGTGCGTACTGACCAAGATTTGTCAGTAACGCACTTATGCTTACCTCTTCGCTGGGGATTAACATAGGCAAAGGGGGCAATGCCTTAGTCAATATTTGCGCTGAAAGTTCACGCATTGTGTTCCCAAGTTTACTCTCAGGCTCTGCAAGTATGATCCAACCTTCAGGCATTGATAACTGATGCGGTTCGTTTGGCGGGATAATTTTTCCGGTTAATAATATCTCACCATTTAATGTGCTAGTTTTACTAGGAATACAGAGTTGCCATAAAGAGTGTTTATGAGGCTTGGTATCAATTGCTGTGCCATGAGCCATGACTAAGCCAGGTGACAAGTAGAAACAATGGTGATTATTAAATGCTAAGGTCATGGTGCTATATTACGTAATAAGTTTTGTCATGTTTACTATACGAGATAATTCTAGGTATTAATGTAAACGAGTTAAGGTTACTTCGCAGGGAAATTATTAATAATGGAAAATAATTAATTTTCAACATAAATAGGCAGTTTTGACAATTCTAGACTAAAGTTAGGTTGTTATTAATATTTTAGGGCCCTTAATCCATATGGATTCACCTATAGATACTACTCTTTTAAATCATCAGTTTATAGTCAATGATCCGCTTCATTATTTATTTGATGCGGTAAAGGCTATTGCTGTGCAAGGTTACGATGAAGAGAGATGTGTTATTTATTGGAATAAAGGGAGTGAGTTATTATATGGCTATACAAGTGAAGAGGCATTAGGGCAAAAACTAGAAGATTTAATTATTCCACATGACATAAGGAAACCTGTTGTTGATGAAATTACCGTTTGGTTGCAAAAAGGCACTGAAATTCCTGCTTCTGAAATAACGCTACGTCACAAAAATGGTAAGGATGTCCCTGTATTTTCAAGTCATGTGATATTTACTAATAAATACAAGAATAAACAATTGTATTGTATCGATGTAGATTTAGCCGATGTAAAAACCGCACAGGCACTTGTCATTTATAAAGAGCGCATGCTGAAAGCCGCATTTGAAACAATTCCCGATTTATTTTTTTTAATGGATGAAGAAGGTGTTATTAATTATTACCATACCAGTAAGAAGAAGAATTTATATAAACTACCGAAAGACTTTATTGGTAAACCAATGGGTGATTGTTTACCCACTGATATTGCTGATAAATTCATTAAACACATTAAAAAAGTGGTTAAACAAAATACAGTCGAGTGTTTTGAATACAAATTAACTATGCCTCAGGGCCTTGTTTATTTTGAAGCAAGAATAAGCCATTTACATGAATATAAACAAGTAGTGGTTATTATTCGTGATATTACAGAGCAGCACAAATCGGCAGAAATTATCAAACATCATGCCTATTATGATGCGTTAACCTTATTACCAAATCGTTTTCTTGCATTAGATCGATTATCCCAGTTGTTAAGAGAAGCTGAGAGAAATAATGAAAAAATAGCCATACTTTTCATTGATTTAGATGATTTTAAAAAAGTAAACGATACCTTGGGTCATGAAATAGGTGATAAATTATTGATTGAGTCTGCGAATAGGTTAAATAAGGTTGTACGTAAGGAAGATACGGTTGGCCGGTTAGGTGGTGATGAGTTTATTGTCTTATTGAAAGATGTAAATGATAACCTTAATGTGTTAACCGTTGTCGAAAATCTATTGAAATGTTTTAGAGAGCCTTTTAGTTTAGATGGTCGAGATTTAACTCTGACACTAAGTTTGGGGATTGCATTATACCCTGATAATGGAACAACTTCTTCTGAGTTGCTACGTAATGCTGATATAGCTATGTATCAAGCCAAATCGTTAGGACGAAATACTTACTCATTTTTTACCAAAAAAATGAACAAAAGCATGCTACGTCGGTTAGAAATTGAAGAGCAAATGCATGGTGCATTAGAGCGAAATGAGTTTGAAGTACATTACCAACCCAAAATTGATATAAAACATAATAGTTTAGTTGGTGCAGAAGCATTATTGCGATGGCATAACCCATCTCTAGGTAATATTACCCCAGATGAATTTATTCCTATTGCTGAACATACCGGGCTAATTGTACCAATTGGCAGTTTTGTGATTAAACAGGCGTTAAACTTTCTTCATCGGTGGCAGAATATTCAACAAAATCCATATACCATGGCAATCAACATCTCACCACGTCAATTTCGAGATACAGAGTTACTTACTTTTGTTGAAAATACGCTTACCACTGAGAATGTTAGTGCTAAAAGCATTGAGTTTGAAATTACAGAAGGCGTATTAATGAATGGGCAATCTTATATTCAGGAAGCATTAATTGGATTAAATAAATTGGGCATAAAGCTTTCTATGGATGATTTTGGCACTGGATATTCGTCATTAAGTTACTTACGACGTTATCCTTTTGATGTTTTAAAAATAGATAGAAGTTTTGTTAAGGGTATTACCATCGACAAAGCCGATCTGGATCTGGTAAAAGCAATAATATCTATGGCGCACAGCTTAGGTATATTAGTTGTAGCTGAGGGCGTAGAAACGAAAGAGCAAGTCATTATACTGCATGAATTAAATTGTGATTATTTACAAGGGTATTATTATAACAAGCCAATGACTGAGCCAAATTTAATTGCGTACTCAAAAAAACTATTATGCTTTTAATGAGATTACTTTAGCTAAGTTAATTATTAGCAATATCTAACTAAACATTTTTGTAAATAATTTGTTCAAATAAACCGTATCAAGGATTAATCTAAAGCTAATTTATGTAATAAGTCTTAAGTTGAAATTACGGCGAAGCTGGCTTGGCTTAAGGTTTTTAAATCCTTTGGTGCAAGTGCTATTTCTAAACCTCGTTTACCACCACTAACATACATTAACTCAAGCGTTTCAGCACTGCTATCGATGACTGTAGGTAAACGTTTTTTTTGGCCTAACGGACTTACACCACCTAGTACATAGCCAGTTGTTGCTTCTACTCGTTTAGCGTCAGCCATTTTTACTTTTTTTACTTTTAATACTTTAGCAATTGCCTTTAAATTTAACTTTAAATTTACGGGAACTATTGCAACAGCAAGTTGATCAGTATCACAACAAACAACCAAGGTTTTAAATACTTGTTGCGCATTAAGGGATAATTTTTCTACGGCTTCCAGACCAAAGGAAGTGGCATTAACGTCATGATCATATTGCAGTACGTCAAAGGGGATTTTTTTTTGCTTTAGTTGTTGAGTTGCTGGTGTCATTTTCTCAATCTATAGTTTTTATTGTTAATCATTAATGGTTTATTGTCGCCTTTCAGGTAGAATTATCAACTATTATTTTCCTCATCATTAATTTTCCTTTTTATGCGCATTATTCACACATCTGATTGGCATTTAGGTCAATTTTTTTATGGTAAAAGCAGGGCTAATGAACACCAACAGTTTTTAGATTGGCTATTAACTCAAGTTGAAGACAAGGCTGTTGATGCTATTATTGTTGCCGGTGACATTTTCGATACCGCAACACCGCCTAGTTATGCAAGGCAAATGTATTTTAACTTTATAAGTAAGCTACAGCGATTTAATTGCCAACTTGTTGTATTAGCGGGTAATCATGACTCTGTCAGCATGTTAGCAGAATCAAAAGAGCTATTAAGCGCATTATCAACAAATGTTATCGCTAACGTCACAGATACTTCAATTTCTGCTAATTTAGCTGATCAAGTTTTTGCCATAAAAAATAAACAAGGCATCGCACAAGCTGTTATTTGTGCTATCCCATTTATCAGACCACGTGATGTAATAAAGAGTCAAGCAGGGCAGTCAGCCACAGATAAATCTAAGCAGTTGCAACAAGCTATTGTTGAACACTATCAGCGTTTATTTGAACAAGCTCAGCTGCTCGTTGCTCAACATGAAAAAAGCGATAACGGCATTAAGTTACCTATTATTGCGACCGGACATTTAACCGCACTAGGTGTAACCACCTCAGACTCAGTACGAGATATTTATATTGGCACATTAGAAGCTTTTCCCAGCAATGCATTTCCTGCTGCCGATTATATTGCGTTAGGGCATATTCATCGCGCTCAAAAAGTAGGTAAAACAGAGCATATTCGCTATTGTGGATCGCCAATAGCGCTTAGTTTTGATGAAGCTAAACAAAAGAAACGTGTATTACTTGTGGATTTTGATGAAAATAATCTATCGACGGTAACTGATTTAATTATTCCAACGTTTCAACCGCTAGCGATGTTAAAAACGACACTCGACACCCTCAATCAAGATCTTGAAACACTTGTATCAACATTAATTAGTGACGACAACGACCGCAAACTTTGGCTAGATATTGAATTAGCAAATACCGGGCTGTTAAGTGATTTACAGCCTAAAATTACCACGTTAGTCAAAGACTTTCCTGTGGAAGTGTTACTTGTTAGAAGGCAGAAGCAAGTAAGGCAACGTATATTGTTAGAAAAACAACAAGATCACAGTACATTAAATGAATTAACGTTAGACGAGGTTTTTGACTCGCGTTTACAGCAAGAAGTTTGGCTCGATGATGACACTATTGACACAGAGTCAACTGATTCAGAGTTAACTAACGTAAAATTAACACGTAAAGAGCAGTTACAAACCTTGTTTAAGCAAACCGTTGCGCAAGTATTAAGTGAAGGTGAATCATGAAAATATTGCGATTACGATTTGAGAACATTAATGCGCTTAAGAATGCTTGGCAATTAGATTTTACGCAAGAGCCATTTGACTCTAATGGACTTTTTGCTATTACCGGTGCTACTGGTGCAGGTAAAACAACTATTCTCGATGCTATATGTTTAGCTTTATATCATGAGACCCCACGTATTAAAGTTTCAGCGGGTCAAAATCAATTAATGACACGTTTTACCGCTAATTGTATGGCTGAAGTAGAGTTCGAAGTAAAAGATCAGGGATACCGTGCTTTTTGGAGTCAAAAACGTGCAAGGAATAAAGCGGATGGAAACTTATTAGCGCCTGTTGCTCAGTTGTCTCTAATTGATGGGACAATTATTGCTGAAAAATTAAAAGATGTTAAAGATAATATCGCCAAGATCACTGGTTTAGATTTTTCAAGATTTAGAAAGTCGATGATGTTATCACAAGGGGAGTTTGCTGCCTTTTTAAACGCCGCGCCTAATGATAGAGCGCAATTGTTAGAGCAACTAACCGGCACACAAATTTATGGAGATATTTCAAAACAAGTTTTTACTAATCATAAAGCGGCTGAAAAATCATTACAATTAATGCAGGCTACATCTCAAGGAGTCACATTATTAACAACGCAGGAATTAAGTGATTTACAAGCACAAGAGCTTGAAATAGAAAAACAAAGTAATGAAATTATAGATGAACAGTCAGTTTATTCGTCATTAAAAAATGTAGTATTAATAAATCAAGCACATCAAAAAAAATCCATTCAGATAAATGATTTAACAATACAAATCAAAAGTGTACAAGAACAAGTCGGTTTAGGAAGAGCTGCTCTTGATGAGTGTTTGCAAGCACAAGAAAAAGAGGAAGTTAACCATAAGCTTATTGAAAGTAAACTGATTGAAAAAATATTGCCGTTAGACAATGAAATAGCCAATATAAACACGCAATTATCACAAGTTTTAGAGCAAGAAAGCAAACAAACGCAAGAGTTAAGTCAGTTAACATTAAACCAACAACAAACCCAAAGTAACAAAAAGCAATTACGTGCAGCTATTGATGAATTACAAAGCTATACCAGTGAACATCAACCCCTTCTTCAAGTAAAAGAAAAACTGCCTTTATGGTCAAATCAAGTTAGTCAGCTGACTCAAATACAAGTTCATATTGATAATAAAACACAAGACTTAATCGCAATACAAAATAAGCATCAACAACTTGTTAACGAACAGAATAAACAACAAACGTTATTAAGTGATAGCACATTAAAAAATAGGCAATTACAGAGCCAACAAGTAGATCTTGATAAGAATAAACAACAATTAGTGACTCAAAACATAGCTGTATTAGATACGGCTGAATTAGCAGGAGAGTCACTAACTTCTGATAGTTTAAATGCTAAAATCAACCAGTGGCAACAGCAACAAAACTCTTATAGCCAAGCTTTTCAGTTGGCTAACCGTTATCAGATGCTTTTTCAGGAAAAAGCACAACTTAGCAATCAAAAGCAATTAGCAATGCCCAAATTGGCTGAGTTGAAATCACAATTAATTGATTTACGGAAACAATTTACTCAGTTAAAACAGCAAAAAACTGATGTTGAAACCTTAATTGCTCAACAACAAACCATTATGGCATTAAGCGAACATCGGGATAAATTACAGCCTGAACAGCCTTGTCCATTGTGTGGCTCTAATGAACATCCTGCAATAACTGAATATCAAGCGATTAGTGTTGATACGCAACAAATGCGTTTACAGTCTATTAATGGTGAACTCAGCCAGTTAGAAGAACAAGGCAAATCACTAGCACAGCAAGAAACTCAGCTTAATGTTGAGCTGAAAACCAAGGACGATCGTGGTCAAATGATTAAAGCAGAAGAAGCTGAGTTACTCGCTGCTTTTACTCGTTTGAATTTACCTCCTTTATTGTTAACTAATAATCAGCTTGAGTTATCAGATATCACATTAATTGAACAAGCATTAACAAAAATAAATAATGAACTGGAGCTTTTGCAACAATTTCAACGAAACTTTAATCATTACGTACAACAACAAATCAATATTGAGCAGCAACAATCTCAAGTCAGTCAAATATTGTTACAAGGACAACATCAATCAGCACTTATTGCAGAAAAAATTAACCATAATAACCATGACAACAACGAACAAAATAAAGCGATAGAACAATTACAATCTGATCAAAGCTTTATGTACAAAAATTTATTTGCTGATATTCAATCAATGCAATTGCATCAATTTTCATCACATTTACATGATCGCTTAAATAAAGAGAGCAATGAAGGTTTGAGTGACAATACAGCCGAGCAATTAAATGATGTTATAGATGCAAATTCAAATGAAAATACTAATCTACATCTTTGCCTTAATTCGGGGATTTGGTTAGAAGAGCTAAAACAACAAGTCATGTTATTTGAACAAAAAATTGCAGAGCAAGAAACGCTTTCTAAGCAGTTATCTTCAGTTGAACAAGCAGATATATTAATCTCTGAACAAGTGCACCAAGCGGAAAGCCGTTTAATTCGTTTCAAACAACAGACAACAGAATTTAAACAGCAATTAATGAGCAAAAAAGAGTTACGCGTAACTGAATTTTTTGCGTTGGGCTATATTGATGAGCAATCACAATCGTCTGAATTTATTAGAAATAAAATATTAGAAGAAGAAAAAATAACAAAAAATAGATTAATAACACTAAATAAAGAACAACAAGCCATTGAAGCTCGTTTACAACAGCTTTTAGGTCAAAAAGAAAGCGTAAATCAGCAATTATTAGAGCATGGCAACGCTAAAGTCGAGGCAGAAAAATTACTGGTTGCTAGCACGAAAAACAGTCAGATGAATGTAGATAAATTATTACTGTTATCCTTATCAGAAATTGAAGTTGAACTGGTAAAGCTTAATGAAAAATTAAAACAACAGCAGTTGCATTTAGGGCAAATTCAACAAGCCATTAATCACGATAAAGAAAATAAAATTAAGCAACAACGTTTACTGGCTCAAATTGAAACTGAGCAAATTGCAGTAGATGAACTCGGCTATTTAAATGGTTTAATTGGCTCTGCTGATGGCGCTAAATTTAGAAAGTTTGCTCAGGGTCTTACGCTCAATCATCTGGTTTACTTAGCAAATGAACAATTGAATAAACTTGATGGTCGGTACCAGTTACAGTGTCAGCAAAGTGACACCTTAAGTTTAGAAGTATTGGATACCTGGCAAGGTGATAGTCTTCGTGACACTAAAACGCTATCGGGTGGTGAAAGCTTTTTAGTTAGTTTAGCGTTAGCGTTAGCCTTGTCAGATTTGGTTAGTAATAAAACCAGTATTGATTCTTTATTCTTAGATGAAGGTTTTGGCACATTAGATAATGATACGTTAGAAATAGCGTTGGTTGCATTAGATAACCTTAATGCAAGCGGTAAAATGATTGGCATTATTAGTCATATTGAAGCATTGAAAGATAGAATTGATGTACAAATTAAGGTTGAAAAACAAAGTGGTTTAGGTATTAGTTCACTTGATAAACGTTTTTCATTTACACCTGACATAACGGGTTAACAACCTGGCTTGAATTAACAAAATTAATATGTGTTAAAGCCAGTTAAAGCTAGCGTTGCTTAGTAAATTGTCTCTATTATATATACCTTAAAGGAACATCAGTCTTGTCTATTTCAGATCTGTTTACATCAGAATACACTTGGATTTATTTCACGTTACTTGCTGCTACTATGCAAGCAATTCGAACTGCTGGTCAAAAACAATTATCCGGTAAACTAAACTCTATGGCTACCACGGCAGTGCGTTATGTTTACGCGCTACCATTTGCTTGGGCATATGTCTGGTGGATGTTAGATTTTAGAGAGGTTTCAGTACCAACGCTCAATAATGATTTTCTATTTTATGCTTTAATTGCCTGTGTAAGCCAGATCATTGGTACTGCTTGTTTAGTTGCTGCTTTTCGATACAAAAACTTTGCTGTTGCAACAAGTCTTGCCAAAACGGAAGCGATACAAGTGGCTATGGTTGGCGCATTATTATTTGCTGCGCCATTAAGTCTCATGGGGTGGTTTAGTGTTATTGTTGGTGTTATTGGGGTTTTATTTGTCTCGAAGGTTAAATTTAGACCACGTGATTTCTTAACGGGCTCTGATGCTAAAATGGGCTTGTTTTATGGACTTTCGGCAGGGTTAGGATTAGCCATTACAACATTACTAATTCGAGAGTCTAGTTTAGCTCTTAATATTGATTTATTGGTGAGTGCAGCAATTACCTTGGTATTTATGATCACGGTTCAATCAATTATTTCTGTTATTTATGTTTATTTACAAGATAAAACACAGCTAAAGTTAATGTTAGCTCATTGGCGTTTATGCTTATTTGTCGGTATAACAAGTGTACTTGGTTCTATTGGTTGGTTTACTGGGGCAAGTCTGCAAAATGCAGCTTATGTCAAAGCATTAGGTCAAGTAGAGTTTTTTATCACACTGGCATTAACTTACCGTTTATTTAAAGAGAAAATCACTACAATTGAATATATAGGGATGTTGTTGATCATTGTTAGTGTTGTTATTTTACTGCTGTGGGCTTAAATTGAGATAAAATACTGACTCTTAATTTATAGTGTTTAATGCTAAAATAAGTGCCAATACTTCGTATGAACGTTTAATTAACATTTATCCTGTACTTATCTAGTATAATACGAAGCCGAAATAGCACCAAATTCATTTATAAACCGTTAAAGAGAATTACATGAAAATTACAGATAAAACCGTTGTTCAGTTCCATTATGTTCTAAAAAATGAAGCAGGAGAAGAAATAGAATCTTCTCATGGTAGTGATCCTCTTGCCTACCTACACGGAGCAAATAATACTTTAGCGGGCTTAGAAAAAGCGTTAACTGACAAAGAAGCTGGCGATAAATTCAGCGTAACTTTACAACCTGAAGAAGCTTATGGCGAACGTCAAGAAGACTTGATTCAACGTGTACCAGTAAAACATTTACAAGGTTTACCGAGCAAAAATGCTAAATGGAAAGCCGGCATGATTGCAGTTGTTCATACTGAGCAAGGTCAACGTCAAGTGACGGTATTAAAAGCAGGGAAGTTTATGATCACTGTAGACATTAACCCACCATTAGCTGGAAAGGTCATAACATTTGATATAGACGTTGTTGATGTTCGCGCGGCAACCGATGAAGAAGTACAACATGGCCATGCACACGGTGTAGGTGGTCATCACCATTAGAACACACCGGCCAACTTTGTCTTCTTGACGAAAACTATATAGCTGCTAAGGTATTGGTAGCTATATTTTTATGCTTTTATAATTTTTTAGTTTAACTATTTTTCAGTTTAATTATTTAAGCAACCAACTTAGAGTAATACCAGTCATGACTACAACTACCACAACAGCACAAACTACTCGCGTTCTTAACACCTTAAAACACACCTTACTTTCACTATCGCTTATTTCTTCTTTTAATTTATTAGCACAAACTCAAGTCATCCATGCGGGTACTTTATTACCCGTTGCCGGTAAAGGTACGTTATCTAAACAAACCTTGGTGATTACCGATGGCAAAATTACTGAGATTAAAAAAGGCTTCGTTAACCCCAATGATATCAATAGAGACGCTCAGTTAATTGATTTATCATCAAGTTTTGTTATGGCGGGTTTAATGGATATGCACGTGCATTTACAAGGAGAATTAGGACCTAAAAATGACAGTCAATCTCTACGTATGTCTGATTCCGATGCCTTAATGCAAAGTATTTCTAATGCTAAAAAAACCTTAATGGCAGGCTTTACTACGGTTAGAGATTTAGGCGCAAGTGCAGAGCAAATTTTTGCACTACGTGATGGAATTGCTAAAGGTTGGGTTGATGGTCCTAGAATCGTTGCCTCAGGATCATCTGTTTCAGTCACCGGTGGACATGGTGACGTCGACGGATTAAGTCCTGATATTCTCGCTATGCGAACCAGTAAAACTATTTGTGACGGGCCTTTCGACTGTCGAAGAGCAACACGTCACGCTATTAAATATGGAGCAGATGTGATTAAAATCACCTCAACGGGTGGGGTTTTGTCAGATACCAATACAGGTACTGGCCAACAAATGTCAGATGATGAATTAAAAGAAGTGGTTAACGCAGCACATGCACTTGGCAGAAAAGTAGCCAGTCACGCACATGCAGCAGAAGGTATAAACGCCGCACTTCGCGCCGGTGTCGACAGTATTGAACACGGTAGCTATGCAAATAAAGAAACCGTCAAGCTTTTTAAGAAATCTGGCGCTTATTTAGTACCAACCTTATTAGCGGGTAATACGGTTGTTGAAATGGCTAAACACAGTAACTTTATGTCTGAAGCAATTAAGTTAAAAGCGATTCGCGTTGGCTCTGATATGACAGAGACCTTTAAAAAAGCATATAAAGCGGGTGTTAAAATCGCGTATGGAACAGACAGCGGTGTTTCTCATCATGGCGATAACGGTAAAGAAGGCGTGCTAATGGCACAAGCGGGGATGAAAAACAGTGACGTATTAAAATCCGCTACTGTTAATGCCGCCGACTTAATTGGTATGTCTGCAAGTTTAGGGACATTAGCGCCAGGAAAAATAGCCGATATCATTGCGTTTGATGATAATCCGCTAAAAGATATTAAAGCATTGTTAGATGTCGATTTTGTAATGAAAGGTGGCAAAGTCATTAAAAACTAATTTTTAATGACGGTTGTTATTTTTAGTCTTTTAAATGAGCTGCTACTCAGCTGCATACTTGCGTCATTCCGTAAGTCACTGTATACGGAATCTCTATCATTTTTCTCGTCTTGCTTGAGCTGGATATCAAGTTCAAGAAGACGAGAATAGCTTAATTGATTCAGGTTAGTTCAGGTGATTTCGTCATTGGCCTGCTACTTTGCTACATAGTTGCGTCATTCCGTAAATTGCTTTATACGGAATCTCTATCGTTTTTCTCATCTTGCTATGACTTGTGCCTTAAAGTCACGCTGAAATAAAAAGTTAAGCGGTTGCAAAGTTTTATACGTATTTTTCAATACTGATAATAGCCTGACTGTAATCACTTAATGCATACTCAGCGCAGTTATCCTCGTCACGCCAGTCAACACCAATCACCATCGGATCGTTAGATAAATCTTCTACCCAAAATTCTAACCAATCAGCAACTGTGATGGGTGCAACTACATAATCAGCCCATTCATCAGCAATATGTACGCTTGCTAATTCAGTTGTTGACCATAAAGGCATTACGTCATGCTCTTCAAAATTTACAGAATCAAGAATAACCCACTCTTGTGATTTAGGTTCTTGTAATCCGTAAAATGTTTGAGTGGTTTCAACGTGTTTAATAAATTGGTTTAGCGGCTCTGGTAATGACATAGTTTAAGTATCTTTAAATCAAAAAAGGGATGTTAACATAGGCTGTATTAAACCCTTAACTAATTTTCAAATACAAAGAAGCCAGCTATATTAGCTGGCTTTGATTTAACAACTGCTTTTAATTCAAGCTTTTTGATTTAAGTGATTAACCAGTAATTAATCAGTAATTAATCAGGACATTCGTTTATAAAGTATCTCAAAATAAAAAATAACACAGGTTAAATAGAACTTTGAGCGACTGTCTTCGTTAAAATTTTTAAGAAAAGGGATAATGGCATTAGCGTTCGAATAAAAGGAAAGATGAAATCTATGAATAAGTAGCCAAATTAACGAACAAAAACACTCGTTCTTTGGAACAGTGTGCCTTGTATTTACATATCAGGCTATTTACTATATAAAGCTAGCTTCGAGCTTATCCAACACCCGAATAAAGTGTCGGCTTCGCGACACCTATTCTTATTTGTTATGTTTTCCTTAACCCAATATTTCCAATAGCTTAAGGTAATTTTCATCACCTATATTATTGGGGCTCAAAGTTGGGTTTCTTGGGTTTCTTAATAAGAAGGCATTTTGATAAGTATCTAGTTCTGGCACGAGCTCTACCCATAGTTTTTTACTTCTCATGATTACAATAGGATAACCTTTTTTTATGTGTTCTTTTAAAGTATGAGCAATGAAACGTTGGGTATGTAATTGTTTAGGGTTTCTTTTAAACCTAACAGAATGATAAGGAGTTAGCTGTAAACAACATATATTATTAGCTACATTTTTAAGATTTAAATCTTGAATAATCCATTTTAGCTTCTTGTGCCACCAATCAGTTCCAGGACAATCCAATTTAGGATTTAGATAATAAAAAGGATAATCTAACTCTGTTTGATTAATATTTTTCCAATGATGTTCAATATAATTTGTATTTTTATGTACATCAAAATCACTATCACTAAGCCCTGGATTTAATGCTAGCAACATTAATTTTGAATTAAGAGAGCCAATATACGGATCTGGAAGAAGTACATCACTGTATTGAAAGTCAGTTTTAGCTTTTGAATTAAACTGGTTAATTAAATCCAGATCTTCATTGTGGACAGTGCTATTTTCAAATTTATAATTCAACCACGGGTTTAACATTGAAACTCCATTTTATAAGAAAACATAACGAACTTGTAGAATAACTCATTTTGACTTAATTAGGCCACCCATAATAACGTGTTATTAGATCACTGGCTTTCAAGTGGATCCTAATCGTATTTAGGTGTTGGAAAACGAGCACGCCGTACAATGAATCGAAATTCTTAGAAGCCCTAAAACTAAGAGGCCCACCGCTTTTAAAGTTTGCAATAAATTGCCGATTTTACTAGCGGTCCACCTCAGGGCGTGTTGTTATATTTATTGTGCCGTTACACTAACTTTAGTTGGTGAAGACTTAGCTAAATCTAAGACACCGTAGTAATTTAATCCGTCAATTTTTTTGCCAATAATGAAATAGTTTATTTCATTAGTCATTGTAGGATCACCAATTACGTCATTAACACTTTTTACATCTGAAAATTGAATAGCCATTAGAGCCATCATAAATTCTATTTGTTGCGTAGGCTTTAAACGTTTTGAGACTTTAGAAATGCCATATTGGGTTGATTCAATTGTTGAACCGTCAAATACAAAATCCTTTTTTGTGCTAGCGCAAGCGCTAAGAATCAAAATTATGACAACTATCAGTAAATTTTTCATCGAATATCCTTATAAATATAACGAGATTGTAGAATTACTCGTTTTTTATTAATTACCCCGTAAAATAGAGGTAGTAAATGCATTACCTATACCGCATTAACACTCTACAGCGTGATACAGGGGCTAAAAAAATCGTCGTTTTGACTGAATTAGTTATTCTACAGCCTCAATGCCCATTTAAGGGGCTGGTAATAGTTTGCTAAAATGTGTAGCGAAGCGAAACTGAGCAAACTGTTAGCAGTCCCGCTTGAAGTTCTTATTATATTGTATTTTATTCAGGGTTAACAACATTGCCATAAACTTTATTTTGAATTGGTCGTTTAACTAAGTAAATAGCTCCGTTATTCTTCATTTCTTTAATTTTACTAAAGGAAATATAATCCGGTATTAAGGTAAAGTAATCACTGTTATGTAGTTCACCATACTCGATGCTATTTACTACAGCATATTGCCATTGATAGAAAACACTCCCATAAACTATAGCTACGTTATCATCAGAAACACGTATAACCTTAGCTAATTTATATTTGCTCTTTCGTTCTAATTTATCATTGATAAGCTGCATATCTAGAAAATAAATATCATTAACTTGGGGATTTAAAATAAAAATCGAAGCTTCTGCTTGCTCGGTTTTATGCTGCTCATATCTTTCGTATCCAAAATATATAATCACAAGCAAGAAAATCAATAGTACGAGTTTAATTAAGGGAGTTGATAACTCTGGTTTGAGTTGTTTTGTCTCTAAGGTATGCAGCACTTTAATTAATCCCTTTAAAGTTAGTTGAAAGTTCAGTGATAAAGCCTTGCCAAGGGGCAAATGCGAACGTTTATGGGAAAAGCCCTGTAAGTATTTGTCCCAGCTTCGCCTTTTGCGGCGAACTTAGGCAACTTGTTAATTTTAATTCATTCCTTTAACACCATAGTTATTTGTTAGTAGTCATCTCTATTTTTGTATATGACTGATACTGGTTTATTATTACGCACAAACTCCACCATCGCATATTCAAGTGATTGGAAGGCTTCAATTGTAGGATCACACAGAGCCGGATCAGTAGATGTAACTTTTGAAACTGTAATTAATGTAGTTTCAGAGTTTTCTGTAACACTTGTAACCTCAAGCGCTGAACAAGCAGAAATGCGGCTTAATATTGTTACAACTTCATTATTACCCCAATCAGGCTCGGGATAATCACCTGAAATACTAGGTATTCTATTTAATAATTCATTAAATTGAACTTCATTTAGAGCAACTATTAATTGACCACCATGAGTATCACTTTGTGAACCTTGGGAAGTTATTTTAAAATCTACTTTATTAAAATCATTTTCCGTGGCGCTGCTTTCAGATAAGCAACCAGATAAATAAATAATAGATGTGCTTAATATAACAGATAAAATTATACGCTTCATGCGAAACAGTCCTTATGACTACTAACAGTTTATTATGAGAAAAATTCCTTCTTTCTACAAGATGGCATCAATCGTCCATAATTTATAATATATTTACACTACTCGATTATTATCAGTAGATCAATCAGTTAAAAATATCGCCTCACCTGGTCGATGTGTGCAAAATTAGCTAGGACAATCACTCAAACTTGAACAAACCGATATTTTAACTAAAATTTATTAGAATTTTATTAGGCCACCCATAATAACGTGGATGAAATTCAATCCATAAACTAAGCTTAATTTACCTTGATTAAGTTTGGTG